>NZ_JBQAIK010000013.1:0-15119 GCF_051905915.1 Actinotignum sp. UMB0459
ATGACCCACCACTGGAATTCCGAGGCGCTCTTCGGCTCCGGGGAGTTCCGCGCCCCGTCGGTTAACCGATCTGTGATTGCCTGGCCCGCGGAGCACATCGCGCAGGGCGACAGTTTTGAGCTGTGGACCTGCCCGGATGGAGCCGGCGCGCTCGGTGAGCGGGCGCGCGGTGCTCAGGCAGGGGGCGATAGGGTGCCGGGCAGTGGGGTGCCAGGCGATAGCAGCGCCGAACAGAGCGGCGCCACGCGGCTATGCGCCCTCGCGGTAGACCCGGGTGGTATCCCGGCCGCGGCCATTCCCACCCGTGCTCACCTGGCCGGGTACGCCGCGCTGCGCCTGAGCGGGGTACCCTCCCACCGGTTGCGCGAGGCCCTACGCGGGCAGCTTCTGGTGGCGCGCCGCAACGCCGCGGGGGAACTCAGCGCTCTGACCGGAGTGCAGATCGCCGGCATGATCGATGATCTTTACGCGGGTGCCCGCCAGGCCACCCTCGGGGTGACATGGCACGGGGATGCGCCCGCGGTGGCACTCTGGGCTCCCACCGCCCGGCAGGTTCGTATCGAGGTGGCAGGCACCGGCGCGAGTGCGGGCACCGGCGCGAGTGCGGGTGCCGCCGTTGGTGCCGCCACGCCTACCGCCGGTCCGGGCGCCCCACGCACCACCACATATCCTATGGCCCGCGATGAGCTGGGTATCTGGCACGCCAGCGGCACCCCGGCCTGGAAGAACGCCAGCTATCTTTTCGAGGTTGAGGTGGTTGATCCGGTGGCGGGTGCCGCCGTCACCTACCGGGTGACCGACCCCTATGCGGTGGCTCTCACGGTGGATTCCGAGCGTGCGGTCTTCGTTGATCTTGCGGACCTGGCCTACCAACCGGAACTGTGGCGCACCGCCCCGCAGCGCACCCTCGCTAACCCGGCTGCCCATACGATCTACGAGCTGCACGTGCGTGATTTTTCCATCTCGGACGCGAGCGTTCCCGAGCGGCTGCGCGGAAAATACGGTGCCTTTGCGCTGCGGGATTCTGCCGGTATGCGCCACCTGCGCGCCCTGGCGCAGGCCGGAATCACCACCGTTCACCTCCTCCCTACTTTCGATATCGCCACCATTCCCGAACGCCCCGAGAATCAGGAAATCCCGCAGATTCCATCCGCAGCCCCGGATTCCCCGGCCCAGCAGCGGGCCGTGAGCGCGGTGGCGGATGTCGATGCCTATAACTGGGGCTACGATCCGTTTCACTACCTGGCGCCGGAAGGCAGTTACGCGGTGGAACCCCACGGCGGGGCGCGCATCGCGGAGTTCCGTGCCATGGTGGGAGGGCTGCACGCGGCTGGCCTCGGCGTCGTGCTAGATCAGGTCTATAACCACACGGCTGCAGCCGGCGGGGATGCCGCCTCCGTTCTCGATAAAGTGGTGCCCGGTTATTACTACCGCCTGGACGCGCGTGGCACCGTCGCCACGTCCACGTGCTGCCCGAATGTGGCGACCGAAAATCTCATGGCGGAGAAACTCATGGTGGATGCGGTGGTGCTGTGGGCCAAGCACTATCGCGTGGACGGTTTCCGTTTCGACCTCATGGGCCACCACAGCCGCGCAAATATGGAGGCGGTGCGCGTCGCCCTCGATTCCCTCACGGTGGAGCGAGATGGCGTTGACGGTGCGCGCATCTACCTCTACGGGGAGGGCTGGAATTTCGGGGAAGTGGCCGATAACGCGCGTTTCCGCCAGGCCACCCAGGTGGAGATGAACGGCACGGGTATCGGGACTTTCAATGATCGCTTGCGTGATGCCGTCACCGGCGGCGGGCCTTTCGATTCCGATAAACGCCACCACCAGGGCTACGGTACCGGCCTGTTCACCGATCCGAATGGCCACGGCCCCAGCCTTCCGGAAGAACAGCGCGAACGCCTCGGGCAGGCCACTGACCTGGTCAAACTCTCCCTAGCCGGGGCCTTGCGCGATTTTAGTTTCCTCACCCACACCGGGGAATGGAAACGCGGCTCCGAACTGGATTACGGCGGGCGGCCTGCCGGTTTCGCCTCCCAGCCGCAGGAGGCCGTCAACTACGTGGACGCGCACGATAACGAAACTCTGTGGGATATCGGCATCTACAAACTACCGCTCTCCCTCAGCATCGATGACCGCATCCGGATGGTGCTGCTCTCCCTGGCCACGGTGGCGCTCGGGCAGGCTCCGGCTTTCTGGCACGCGGGCACCGAGCTGCTCCGCTCGAAATCCCTGGATCGGGATTCCTATAATTCCGGGGATCACTTCAACCGCCTGGATTTCTCCGGGCAGAGCAATAATTTCGGGGTGGGCCTGCCACCCGCCAGCCGCAACGAGGCATCCTGGCCGGTCATTGGCCCCCTCCTAGCGCGCCCCGAGCTGCGCCCCAGCCCGCAGCATATCGCCCGCGCGCAAACCATCGCCCGCGAGCTGCTGCGCCTGCGCCATTCCAGCCCGCTTTTTACCCTGGGGAGGGCGGAGCTCATCCGCGCGAAAGTGAGTTTCCCCAACGGCGGGCCGGGCGCCACCCCCGGCCTCATTATCATGCGCATCGACGACACCGCAGGCCCGGATATCGATCCGCAGCTCGACGGCATTATCGCGGTATTCAACGCCTCCCCGCGCCCCGTCACGGAAAAAATCGAGGGGGTCACGGAAACCTACGCGCTTTCGCCTATTCAACGGCAGGGGTACGGCGACGCAGTTCGCGGCGCCACGCTCATCCGCGGCACCGTTACTGTGCCCGCGCGCTCCGTTGCGGTTTTCCTACTGGCCTAGCGGTCCGCAGGCGCGAGCCGGCCATCCCGCCCGCGCCGGCGCACCCGCGGGAGGAGTGGTTCGGGATGTGCGTTTCTCAACGCCGCCCGCTCACGGTGGGATCCCCGGGTAGCCAGAAGCGCAAAGGCGCATCTGTATTGCGGGAAATCCCGATGCGGGGACCCGCCTGATAGGGCAGTGGAGCCGGTGCCAGCTCCAGGTGGAAACGCAGAGTAGAAGCTGCCGCAGGAAAGAGGATTCCCTCATCAGCATCTTCCACCGCGAGCGGCAGCCCGCTCATGGAGGTATCCAAACCGAGGACCTGGCCTAAGTTGCCTGGCCCGCGCGCCAGGGCCTGGCGCGCGGGCGGAGTGGCAGCTGGCTTAGTCCGGCGCCGGGTAGCTTCCTCCAGTCCGGCCACGACTTCCCCGGCGCGCAAAAGCACCGCGCTGGCTTCGCCATCCGCCCCGCACACGATATTGCCGATGCGGTGGATGCCGTAGCTGAGATAGACATAGAGGTGGGCGGGTGGCCCGAACATGACCCGGGCGCGCGGGGTGGGCCCGGCGAAAGCGTGCGAGGCTGGATCATCGGCCCCGAGGTAGGCTTCCACTTCGGTCAGGCGCACCGCCACGGCGCCGTCGCTCACCACCGCGCCCAGCAGCAGCGGGGCCAGCTCATCGGCCGGCCGGCTCAGGTCCGCGATGCTCGCTGCCCCCGTGCGCGCCATGGTCCCTCCTGCCGCTAGGCTCAAGCGTCGTCGCCCATTCCCTCGAGGTTTGAGAGCGCTTCGCGAATCTGCGCGGCGCTGGCCCGCAGGGATTCCAGCTCCGCATCGGACGGCTTCATATCGATCTGCCGGATTGCGCCGCGCGCCCCCACGATGGTGGGGACGGACATGCACACTCCGGAAATCCCGTTCCAGCCGGTCATGAGCCGGGAGACGGAGAGCACCACGCGTTCGTCGCGCAGCACCGCCTGGATAATCCGCGAAGCAGCCAAGCCGATGGCGTAATTCGTGGAGCCCTTCCCTTCGATTACTTCGTAGGCGGCGTTAATAACGCGGTCGGCGATGCCGTCGAGGAGTTCATCGGTGACCGGGCCGGAACGCAGCTCCCATTCGCGGATCGGCACCGTGGAAATCGAGGCCATCGACCACATGGGAGTCTCGGAATCCCCGTGCTCACCGCACATATAGGCGTGCACATTCGAGGTAGCCACGTGGAACTTCTGTGAAATAAGCTGGCGTAGCCGCGAAGAATCGAGCACGGTTCCGGTCCCGAAAACGCGTGCGGGCGGCAGTCCGGAGATTTTGAGAACGGCTTGGGTGACCACGTCCACGGGATTAGCGACGACGACGAAAATAGCATTGGGAGAAAGCTCGACCAGCGGGGGAACAATGGAGCGCATCATCGCCACACTCGCCCCGGCAAGGTCCAGGCGGGACTGGCCCGGCCGCTGGCGTGCCCCGGCGGTAATCACGACGACATCGGAATCCGCGGTGGCCTCCACGTTATCGGTGCCTTCAATTTTCGCGGTCGGCATGAACTGGCCGCCGTGCATAAGATCGAGGGCTTCGGCATGCACCTTCTGCGCGTTGATATCTTGGAGAACAACATGCCGGGCAACGCCTTTGATGAGCATGGCGTAGGCGAGGGACGTCCCCACCGCCCCGGCCCCGATAATAGAAACTTTTGAGCCTTCAGTGCGCTGGTCAATCATAATGCAGTATTTTACCCGCTACGGGGTGATCCGTACCGCGGTGCGCCCGTAACGCTGGCCGGCCAAAAGCTCACGCCCGGCTTCGGGAACATCAGCAAGGTCAATAACGTGGGTGAGGGAATCGAGCACGCCCACATCCACGTGCGCGGCCAGCAGCTCCCAGGCGCGCAGGCGCAGCGCCCGCGGGGCGCGCACCGAATCCACCCCGGCCAGGGTCACGCCCCGCAAAATAAAGGGCAGTACCGTGGTGGGGAGCGCGGTTCCGCCGGCCAGGCCGCAGGCGGCCACCGTCCCGCCCCAGCGGGTGCGCGCCAGGAGATTCGCGAGCACCTGCCCGCCCACCGTATCCACTCCGCCCGCAAAGCGGGCCTTCTGGAGGGGCCGGGCGGAAGGCGCTTCTAGTTCCGAACGTGCCAGCACCTCGGTAGCACCGAGCCCGCGCAGGAAATTCCCGAAGCGCTCCGCCCGCCCGGTCAGCGCTATCGGCTCATAGCCCAGCTGCGCGAGGAGATGGAGGGCAATGCTACCCACCCCGCCGCTTGCCCCGGTCACCAGCACCGGGCCGTCTTTCCTCGCCCCGGAAGGTTTTTCCGCCGCGGCACCGTGCGGCGGCGCGGGTGCAGCCGCCGCGCGTTCCTCCAGTGCTAGCACGCACAACGCCGCCGTATATCCGGCCGTTCCCAGGGCCGCGGCCTGCGCGGCGCTGAATACTTCCGGCACCGGTACACACGCATCCCCGGGCACCCGCAAAAGCGGGGTGTAGCCCCCGTGGTGGAATTCACCCAAGCCCGCCCCGTTCACGCTCACCAGCTGCCCCGGATGGACCGGGCTGTCCGGGCCGGCTTCGCGCACCGTCCCCACCGCGTCAATGCCGGGAATAAGCGGGCTGATGCGGGCCACGCCCCGGTCACCTTTCAGGCAGAGCGCGTCTTTGTAATTGAGGGAGGACCAGGAAATATCGAGGAGCACATCACCTTCCCCGGGAGGGGCCGCAGCGGACCGGCCGGCATGGGGCGCGAAGGTGGGCGTGGGTGCGGCGTCGTCGTCGCACTGCACAAAAATAGTAGCCATGCATTAAGCGTACCGGCGCGGCACGCAGCACGCTTTAACCGCTACTATCTGAAGTAGACCCGGCGCGTGAGCCGGGCACAAGGCACGGACAGGGCCGGATGATCACTCCACGCACTCGCAACGATTGAGCTTCCACCGACCCTCTCCATACGGAAAGGTGATTCATGATTAATGTTAAAGAGGTGGTGGATTCATTCACCTCCTGGCAAGAAGAGCTTTATATCCACCTGCATCAGCATCCCGAACTTTCTATGCAGGAAAAAGAAACCTGTGACACTATCGACGCGGAACTGACGCGCCTCGGGTACGCAACGCAGCGGATCGGCGGCGGCGTCGTCGGTGTGCTGGAAAACGGAGAAGGGCCCGCGGTGCTTTTCCGTGCCGATATTGACGGGCTCCCCGTCAAGGAAGCGACCGGGCTGGAGTACGCCTCCACCCAGACGCGCACGGACGCGGACGGCAATGAGGTCCCGACCATGCACGCCTGCGGCCACGATTTCCATATTTCCTGCGCGCTGGGCGCCGCCCGTATTTTTGCGGAAAATCGCACAGCCTGGGCTGGCACCTATATCGCGTTGTTCCAGCCCGGGGAAGAAACCGCGGCCGGGGCGCGCTCCATGGTGGCCGACGGCCTCGTCGATAAGATTCCGGCACCGGATGTGGCTTTGGGGCAGCATGTGCTCGCCGGGCCCATGCGCGCCGGGCAGGTCGGCACCCACGCCGGGGCGATCCTCTCCACCGGCGCCTCCGTCAAGGTGACCCTGCACGGGAAGGGTTCGCACGGCTCCATGCCGCATCTGAGCATCGACCCGGTGGTGCTGGCCGCCGCCGTGGTGACCCGGTTGCAGAGCGTGGTGGCGCGCGAAATTAATCCCTTCAAGATGGCGGTGCTTACCGTGGGCTCCATCCACGCCGGAAGCAAATCAAATATTATTCCGGACACGGCCACCCTGCTTATTAATATTCGCGCCTACGACATGGACGTGCGCGAACAGCTCCTTGATGGCATTAAGCGCACGGTCACAGCCGAATGCGAAGCGGCCCGCGCCCCGCAGGCACCGGAATTCGAGATCTACGATTCCTACCCGCTCACCAATAATGACGCCGCCACCACCGACAAGGTCACCCAGGCTTTCCTGGCGCATTTCGGGGAAGAGCGCGTGATGGATTGCGGAGAAGTATCGGCTTCCGAAGATTTCAGCGTGATCCCGGACGCCTTCGGGATTCCCTACACCTACTGGGGCTTCGGCGGCTTCGCGGAAGGCGCACCCACCTACCCCAACCACAACCCCGCCTTCGGGCCGGTTCTCCAACCCACCCTCGCCACCGGTACCGAAGCCGCGGCCGTCGCCGCGCTCGCCTGGCTGGCGCGGGACTAGCGGGACTACATTTCCACGATGACAAAGGATAAAACTATGGCTACCACTACTGGCGCACAGGCGCCGGCCGATGCCGGCTACCGCGGCACCGAAAAACTTCTGTATGGCATCGTCCTCGCGGTTGTGACCTTCTGGCTCTTCGCCGGAACTGCCGCCACCGTGGCACCCAATATTATGGAGGACCTCGGCAACGTAGACGCGGCCGGGATGAACCTCGCGGTCTCCATTACCGGCCTGTTCTCCGGCCTCTTCATGGTGCTCATGGGCGGGCTGGCCGATAAAATCGGGCGCGTGCGCATCACCCTCCTCGGGATTGTGCTCAACGCAGCCGGATCGCTCCTGCTCATTTTCGCTGCCGGGGGCGTGGCGCTGCCGCTGCTGCTGACCGGGCGCGCGATCCAGGGCCTGGGTGCGGCCTGCATTATGCCGGCCTCGATGGCCCTCGTGAAGGCCTACTGGGACGGCCCGGCCCGCCAGCGCGCGGTGTCCATGTGGTCGATTGGTTCCTGGGGTGGCTCCGGCCTCGCCGCGATTTTCGGCGGCACCGTGGTGCAATTCGTGGGCTGGCGCGGGATCTTCATCGCCTCGATCATTATTTCCGTGCTCGCCTTCCTCATGATCCTGGGCACCCCGGAAAACCGGGTGGAAAGCACCGGCCCGCGCAAGAGCTTCGATGCCATCGGCCTCGTGCTTTTCATCGCCGGCACCCTCGGGCTCATGATCGTGCTGCTCTACGGCTCGAAGTTGGGTTGGGGGAGCGCGGCCACGCTCTTGCTGACCGCGCTCGCGGTTGTTTCCTACGCGCTCTTCTTCGGGTGGGAACGCAAGCAGGCCAATCCCTTCATTGATTTCGCGCTTTTCAAGAACACCACGTTCACGGGTGCCACGATCTCCAACTTCCTGGTCAATGGCACCATCGGCATGCTCATTATTAGTCAGCAGGTTATCCAGCTGGCCGGGCACAAGGCAGACGGTTCGCTCTACAGTGCTTTTGACGCGGGCCTGCTTTCGCTGGGCTACGGCGTGTGCATTATCGCCTTCATCCGCATCGGTGAGAAACTGCTCCAGCGCTTCGGGCCGCGCAAGCCCATGATCTGGGGTTGCCTCATTACCATCGTGGCGTGCGGGCTACTCATGACCACGCACCTGCTCATCGGCCAGTACGTGCTCATGGCGGTTATCGCCTACTGCCTCTTCGGCCTGGGCTTAGCCTTCTACGCCACCCCGTCCACGGACGCGGCGCTGTCGAACCTGCCGGCTTCCCAGGCCGGTTCCGGTTCGGGTATCTACAAGATGGCCTCCTCGCTGGGCGGGGCGATCGGTACCGCGATTTCGCTGGCGGTCTTCTACGGGCTGCAGGGCGCCCCGGTGCCGGATGTGATCGCGATGTCCGGGCGTACGGATAACTCCTCGATTCGCCTGGCCGCGATGGTCGCCTTGGGTGTTTCTTTGGTGTTCTTGCTGCTCGCCATTGTTTCTATTACGACGACGGTACCCAAGGGCGGGGGCTCTGCCACCGCGGGTGCTTCCGCACCGAGTGCGGCTCCGGCCCCGCAGCTCGCACCGGACGACGAGCGCCAGGAAATTATCGCGCGCCTGTCCGAGCTGCCGCTGCGCGATCTGCAGCGCCTGGAGCGCCAGCTGCTCGTGGATGAACTCTCCGGCTTGGATACCAAGGCTTTGCAGGCCCTGGTGGAGAAGCAGAAGGCGTAGTTCTTCGCGCGGCTTATATAGGTGTGGGTGCGTATCGCAGATTCTGCGGTACGGGCCTATAGGACACTTGGTGTTGGTTTTATCCGGACTTTTCGGCTTGCTAGCAGGCTCGAATCGGGTTCGAACTCGGGATCTGCTCGCTCGTATACGTACGCTTACTCATTGAACGTTCTCCTTAAAAATCTCTAGGAAACCGTCCGCACCCCCTATTGTGTTCGTAGCCGGACGGGAACCCACCTGTTAATGGCTCGAGGCTCGCTATTTACTCTCCCGACAGCGCGAGGGGGATGGCGTAAATCCCGTCGAGGTGGTGGTACTCCTGGGCGACGGTGTTGAGGATCATGAGCAGCTGGTCGCGTTAGCGATTTTCACCTCAACTCCGGCGATCTCTCCGTTAGGGCCTTTAACCGCTTATAAATCGCTCGCGTATGGTAAATATGGTACCAACCGACCGTTAGCAGGCTCCCTATGCCACTTTTAGCCGATTTTAGTCGAGTTCTGCGCGGCTCTGCCTCCCCGCAGCTTAGCGCCCCCGCCGGTTAATAACCACGCGGTGAATAATCCACCCCACCGCGACCACGAGGCACACCGCGACCACGATCTTCGCGAAAATCCCCACGTAATCTTCCACGATGGTCCAATTCGCGCCCAGCAGGTACCCGGCGTAAATAAGGATGGTATTCCAGATAGCCGAGCCAACCGCTGTTAGCGCGGTAAATTTCAGCATCCCCATATTTGTTACGCCCGCGGGAAGTGAAATGAGGGAACGGAAAATCGGGATCATGCGCCCGAAGAACACCGTCCAGCTGCCGTGCTTATCGAACCAGGCTTCGGTTTTATCCACGTCGGATTGTTTGGTGAGCGGGAACCACAGCAGAATCTTGCGGGTGCGTTCGCGCCCCAGCCAGGCGCCCAGTCCGTACAGCAGCCAGGCCCCCGCGAGCGAACCGGCGGTACACCAGAGGATCGCGCCGATGAGCGTCATATTCGACGTGGGCGAGGAGGCCGTGAACCCGGCCAGCGGCAAAATCACCTCGGACGGCAGCGGCGGGAAAATATTTTCCAGCGCGATGAGAAGCGCCGCCCCGAAACCGCCGATAGCGTCCATCACACTGACCACCCAACCGGTGATTCCGCTCAGCGCACCCGGGTCGCTTCCCGGCGCGGGTGCGGTGGCCAGGACGCTCGTCCATGCTGCTACGTTCACGCTTCTCCTCTGGTTGCGGCACCGCGAGCCGCGGCACATATGCCGTATTTTTTACGACGACGCCGCGCTGCCGCGCGGCCTGCCGGCTACCTTAGCAGGCTTAGCTGGCCGCGAGCCTGGGCGTGTCCTCCAGGAAATCCACGAGTTGTGCAGCCAGGCCGGTATATCCGGCCGGGGTGAGAGCAAGGAGACGTTGTTCCAACTCCTCGGGCAAGCCCAAGCCCGCTATAAATTCCCGCATATCGTCCGCGGTGACCTTCCGCCCGCGCGTCAGTGCCTTGAGCCGTTCGTAAGGGTCTTCCAGGTGTTCGGCACCGCCCAGCGCCGCGGCCCGCATGGCCTGCTGGATTGGCTCGCCCAACACTTCCCAATTCGCGTTCAGATCCGCGGCAAGCTTGGCGGGATTGGGATCCACCCCGGCCAGCCCGCGCCGCAAATTATCGAGGGCCAGGTAGGAATGCCCCAGTGCCACCCCGATATTGCGTTTCGTGGAGGAATCCGTGAGATCGCGCTGCATACGCGAAGTCACGAGAGTCTGACTGAGCACTGCGAAGAGCCCGGAGCTGATCTCCAGATTCGCCTCCGCGTTTTCAAAACGAATGGGATTGACCTTATGCGGCATCGTCGAGGAGCCGGTCGAACCCTGCGCGGCAAGGTTCTGATGGAAATAATCCAAGGAAATATAGGTCCACATATCGGTGGCGAGATTGTGGGCGATGCGATTGACGTGCGCAATATCGTCAAAAAGATCGGCAAGCGCATCATAGGATTCGATCTGGGTGGTGAGCGGATTCCACGTCAGGCCCAGGGACTCCACAAAATCGCGGGCCAGTTCCGGCCAGTTCGCATCCGGAATAGCGGTGGCGTGCGCGGAAAAAGTCCCGGTGGCCCCGGAGAATTTCCCGTAGTACTCCGCGGCTTCCACCCGGCGCAGGGAACGGTGCAAGCGGTGCGCAAAGACGGCGAGCTCCTTGCCGACGGTGGTGGGCGAAGCCGGCTGCCCGTGGGTGTGGGCCAGCATGGGCAGCTGCGCGTGGGTGTGAGCCAGATCGCTCAGATCCGCGACCAGCCCCCAGGCGCGCGGCAACCAGCAGCGGCGCACCGCATCGCGCACGCCCAAGGCCCACGCCAGGCTATTAATATCTTCCGACGTGCAGAAGATATGGACCATCTCCCGCAGGTGGCCCAACCCGCCCGCGTCCATGCGCTTCTTGATGAAGTATTCGACAGCCTTGACATCGTGCCGGGTTTCCGCCTCGATGGTGGCCAGCTCGCGTGCTGCGGCGTCGTCGAACTTTTCGGGAAGTGCGCGCAAATATACGACGGCGCTCTCGGGTAGCGCCCCCACCCCGGGAATCACCGCGCGTTCGCACAGGAAAATCAGCCATTCGACTTCCACGTGAATCCGGTAGCGGTTGAGCGCGGCCTCGCACAGGTAGGGCTGTAGCGGTGCGGTAGCGCTGGCATAGCGCCCATCTAGCGGGGAGAGCGGCCCGGAAATACTCGGGACGGGGGTGGATGCGGAAGTTGATTCTGGCGCGCGATGCTCACTCATGGCTCTATTCTGGCAGATCCGCGCGCCGCTAGCAGAACTAGCCGGTCGCGGCACTAGAGGTAGGGCCGGGCCACCGCCAGGGTTTCCGCGCCGTAGGATCCGCCGAAAAGTGCGGCGTGCAGGATAAGAATAGGGAGGCTATGCAGGCCAATGCGGTGCTGCCACCCAGGAGCGAGCGGAGAGACGGCGTTATAGCCGGCGTAGATTTCCTCCGCGTACGGAGCTCGGAAGACCGTGAGGGCGGCCAGATCGGTTTCCGCGTGCCCGCCGTGGGCAACCGGGTCAATAAGCACCCCGCCCCGATTGGTCCACATCACGTTCCCGCTCCATAAATCCCCGTGGAGGAGGGCTGCCTGGCTATGTACCAGGGCCGGTTGCGGGCTATCGAAAACCCCGGCCCGCAGGCGTTCGCAGATATGCTCCAGTGCGCGGGCACCGCTCGCGTCCAGCGCCCCGTTGTCACGTGCGGGGCGCAGGTAGGGCTCGATGCGGGCCGCGGCGTAAAACTCCCCGAAGCTGCGCGCGGGCGAATCCGCGGGCACCACCGGTAAATCCCAGGAACCCAGGCGGATCGGGCGCGCGTGGGCAGTGCCGGGAGCTTGCCCGAAAATCCGCTTTCCGGAAGGATCCCACGCGTGCGTGCGGGCCAGGCGCGCCCCGAATTCCCGGGCGGCCGCGGCGCTGGGGCGCACGGAGCGCAGGCGTTCTTCGCGCAAGATACCGCGGTCGTGATCCGCGGCGGTGGAAAGGATCGGGACAACGGGTGCCCCGCCACTCGGAGTTGCCTCGGCCAGCTCCGCCAGCGAAAGCGCTTCACCCCAGATCTCGGCCGGGTCACCGGTTTTCACAAAGGTCTCCATAACCGCATCCTACGGCGCCCACGCTGCCAGGAGCGCCGCGAAGCGACGGCGGGGCGCGCGCGGAATGGCGCCGGGGTGGCGCGCGGAATGGCGGCCGGGTGGTTCGCCGTGATGGTGCACAATAGAAGAATGCAATGGTTCCGCCCCGAATTAGCCGATCTGCCCAGCTACGTTGCCGGGAAACGCCCGCGCAACGCCGATAGCGTCAAGCTCTCCAGCAACGAAGTTCCCTTCCCGCCCACCCCGGCGGTGGCCGCCGCGCTCGCGGCCGCTGTCGATCACGGCGGGGCGCTCAACCGTTATCCCGATATGTCCTGCGCGCAGCTCACCGCAGCGCTCGCGGCCTATGAGGATTGGGATCCGGCCGGCATCGTGGTGGGGAATGGTTCCACCGCCCTCATCGAAAAATTCTTGCAGGCCGTGGTGACTCCGGGCGGTGAGGTGGTCAGTCCCTGGCGCTCTTTCGAGGCTTACCCTATTGCCACCATTGCCGCAGGCGGACGTTTTATCAGGGTGCCGCTGCGCGCGGATGGCACTCATGACTTAGAGGGCATGGCCGCCGCGCTTACGGAGAATACCCGCGCTATCCTCCTCTGCTCGCCCAATAATCCCACCGGCACCACCATTCCGCACGCCGAGGTGGCTGATTTTCTCGCCCGGGTTCCCGCCCGCATCCCGGTACTTCTTGACGAGGCGTATATTCACTTCGCTCCCGCGGTGGGTGAGAGCCAGGCGAGCCGCGCCGTCGTACAAAACGGAAAAGAATTGGCGCGCCACTATCCGAATCTGGTGGTGGCCCGCACGTTCTCCAAGGCCTTTGCGCTGGCCGGGCTGCGGCTGGGCTACCTGCTCACCAGCGCCGCGATGGCCGAGCCGCTGCGCCGTATCGCCACGCCGTTCGGTGTCAATCGCCTCGCCCAGGTAGCCGGCCAGGCTGCTCTCACCGAAGCGCCAACCGTACTGGAGCGCGCCGCGCAGCTGGCCCGCGCGCGCGACGAGCTGGCCGCGCAGCTCGCGGAGGCTGACTGGCACGCGCCTACCTCATACGCGAATTTCCTGTGGATCGACGCGGCGGAGCTGGCCCGCCACGGGGTTACCGCCGCGCGTTTCGAGGATGCCTGTATGGACGCCGGGGTGCTGGTGCGGGTGCTCGGCGAGGGCGTGCGCGTGAGCGTGGCTGAACCGGAAGGCAGTGCCCGGGTGCTCGCGGCCGTGCGTGCGCTGGATTGATCCCGATGGGCTGAGTTGCCGCGGGCCCGCCTGGCTCTGGACGAGCCCGCCGCAGCTAGCGCAGCTAGAACACTTCTTCGGCGGCCCGCCGCACCGTAAATCCGTGGCCGGTCAGTTCTGACCAGCAGGAGATGCCGGCGTATTGGTCGGCGGTGCAGGCGAAGCCGTGCGCGGCCACCACGCTGCCGTAGGGCACTTCTTTTGCGGTACTCACCTGGGTGGAGCATCCGGCAGTGGTGGTGCCCGTCAGCCCCACGGTGTAATTAGCCGGTTCTCCTTCGCATCCGGGCGGGGACACGTAGTCATAGGTGAAAATCGTGCAGTTGACGGCTTTCTCGTCGAGGGAACAGCGCACGTTATTCATGGGGGTGGTGAAAGATTCCAGGCGGGTGGCTTCCGGCGGGGCGGGGCGCACCAGCTTCCACCACTGGCGCGAGGCCGCGAAA
Source organism: Actinotignum sp. UMB0459 (assembly GCF_051905915.1). Classification (NCBI taxonomy): domain Bacteria; kingdom Bacillati; phylum Actinomycetota; class Actinomycetes; order Actinomycetales; family Actinomycetaceae; genus Actinotignum; species Actinotignum sp. UMB0459. Next base: position 13,947 of record NZ_JBQAIK010000013.1, read on the forward strand.
GATTGGAAATCCGCCGGGGCGGCAGTATCGCCAAGTGCCGCGCTCAAGCTCACGGTGTAATCCGCCCCGCAGCTGGAGGAGAGAGCGCGCAGAGCTTCGCTGAGGAGCGGTGCCTCCGCGGTGTACGTGCCGCCCGCGGCCGCCGCGCTCGCGTAATCGGCCAGAATAGCCGCAGCGGTATCGGGATTCGGGCAGGTTCCCGCGCTCAGTTCCTGGACCTGGTTGCGCAGCTGGGTGAGATTAGCGGAGGCGCTGCGCCCGGGTTCGGGGCCCGCGGTGGTGGGCGCGGGCACGGCGGCGTCGTCGCCAGAAAAATACGAGACTCCCACCAGGGCGAGCACGCCCGCGAGAACGGCAGCGGCGAAGAGCAAGAAATACAGCGGCCATCGCGCCGGGCCGTGCGCGCTGTGTTTCATGCGTGACTTCTCCTTGTGCTGGGGATCGTCCTCCTAGGTTACGGCACCGCGCGCCGTGCGTCATCTTAGGAACGACGGCGCAGCTCAGGCGCCTGCCCGCCGCGGCCCGCACCGTGCCTTCGGTTAGCGCCCACCCAGGGCGGCGCGCAGCACAGGAAGAATCTGGACATCCCCGGGCAGCCATTCCACGCTCTCGAGTTCGGCGGCGGTGAGGACGCGAGCATCACGGTGCGCCGGACCCAGGGTGATCTCCCCGAAGGGACGCGCCAGCCACACCATCATCCGCAGCCCGGTATTGTGCTCCCCGGAACTGAGATCCCAGGAGCCGTCCGGGCTATCGGGATTGGCCAGCTGCCTACCGATATCAATACCGCAGCCCAGCTCCTCGGAAATTTCCCGGTGTAGCGCCTCGCGCGGGGTTTCCCCGGGTTCCACTTTCCCGCCGGGGAATTCCCACAGGCCGTCCGCCCATTCGGGGTAGGAGCGCTGGGTGGCCAGGACCCCGCTGGGGTTGGTGAGGTCAGCAACCAGGGCCGCGCCCACCACCAGGCGGGGAGCGGGTTCCGTGCTGGAGTCCGGTGCGGGGGTCGGCTCAGATACGGGTGTTGTGTGAGATGTCGATTCGGATGTCATATCGGATGCCTCCTCGCCGCCCATATTAATTCCTGGGGCGAGCGATGTGGATGTCCGTTCACCTTGTGAGTGAGATCTGCCACCGGATAAACTGGCCGCGCATTGCCGCTCACAGGAGGTCACC
>NZ_JBQAIK010000014.1:0-242098 GCF_051905915.1 Actinotignum sp. UMB0459
GTGACTCGACGTCCCAGTATCCGCGAAGTGTCACAGCTAGCCGGGGTGTCATTAGGAACTGCCTCCAATGTTCTCAATCATCCGGAACGGGTTTCCGACCACACGCGTAAAAAAGTCGAAGCAGCTATCGAGAAACTCGGCTTTATTCCCTCCGAAGCCGGGCGCCGGTTACGTAGAGTCGATTCCAAATTGGTTGGCGTTCTCGTCTTCGATGTTGCCAATCCGTTTTTCGCTGCTGCCGCGAGTGCAATCGAAGCCCGTTTAGCAGAAGAGTCGTGTTTTCCTGTTATCGGCTCAACAGGAGGAGATCCCGAGCGCGAAGCCGGTTTGCTTCGCCTGTTACTCGGCCAGGAAGTACGCGGAATAATTCTAACACCGTCCGCCGGCGCCGAAAAAAGTCTGGAACTCCTCGAAACTCGGAGAATTCCCCTCGTCCTGCTTGATCATCCCGCACTCAAAGCCGGGATGAATGCCGTTTCCGTTGATGACACCAGAGGCGCGGAAATCGCCATTGAGCATCTTCGAGAGCTTGGTCATCACCACATTGGATTCATCAATGGCTCAGCTAAGGTACGGCAGGCGCAAGCACGAAGAATAGGGGTACGCCAAACCGTTATGAAATCCGATGACTTTCTGACGTTGGTGGAAATTAGCGCTGAGCGTTTTGATGCGGCCAGCGGTGAACGAGCCATGACGAAGCTCCTCGCCACCCACCCGGAAGTTACTGCTGTTTTTTGCGCTAACGACTCCCTCGCGATCGGAGCAATGCGAGCTGCCAGACGACATCATCTAGCTATTCCCCGTGATATGTCCATCATTGGCTTTGACGATATTGACGTTGCCCGCGAACTCATCACCCCGCTGACAACTATTCGTCAGCCTATGGAGCAACTCGGAGAAACCGCTGCTCACCTTCTTTTGGAGCAACCTTCGGAAGCGCAAGACATTGCTTTTATTCCCGAGCTTGTAGTTCGGGAATCGACAGCACCCCCACGACCGCAGACTCATTGATGCTCAGGAATCGCATTCCTACACCTTTTAATCGAGTAATACGGCAAAGCGTATAAATAGCTGACCTACGTTTTCCTATGGGCAAATTTATTTGCCGCTTGACGTTGAAACGTATCAAACGTAGTATTTCAGTACGGATTGAAACCTTTCAATCCTTCAACGAAGGAGTTGACTTATGGTTAGCACCCCGACTGTTGACCAGATTTTGAATGACACGACGCAGAAGTCTGATTCAAGATGTGGCTTTGTTTTACGAGTCCGTGAAGACAAGTTGGATGAATATCTCCAAGCGCACTGCCATGTATGGGAAGAGATGCGCGATGCCTTGTCACGTTCCGGATGGCGGAACTACTCACTCTTCGTCGATCCGGAAACCGCCGTTGTTTTTGGCTATTTCGAAGCTGACGACGTATGGCAAGCAATGAACTGCATGGAAAACGAGGAGATTAACACCAAGTGGCAGGCCGAGATGGCTCAGTACTTTGTACAGCCTGACGGCGGCACAAACTACTTCTTATCTCAGTATTTCTATCTTCAGTGACATCTGATTTCAACGGAGAGAACATGTCAAAAAAGCCATTAACCGGATGGAAGGCAACGATTGCCGTTTCCATGTCCAACTACATCGACTCAGGGTCTATTATTGCGATTGCCACCTCGCTTGGTTTTTGGGGTGCCGCGTACTTCCCCGACGACAACGGCAGAATCGCGGGACTGCTTGCCGCTTTTAGTTCCAATGCTTTCGGTGCCGCTATCGGTGCCCTTATTGGCGGACCTCTATGTGACAAATACGGACGAAAAGTCATCTACACGTACGACCTCCTCGTTTACGCACTGGGTGGACTCATTGTGGTCTTCGCCGGTAACCTCCCCATGCTCTTCATAGATTTTGTCATTATCGGACTCGCAGTTGGTGCATCAGTTCCAGCCGGATGGACATATATTGCAGAATTCGCACCGACTGAAAGTCGCGGCAGACACATTGGAGCAACCCAGTTGGCCTGGTCATTCGGACCGTTTATCGGTTTTGGTCTCGCGAGCGCCGTTACACCTCTGGGCCTGCTCGGATCCCGACTCGTCTTTGCCCACCTCGTGGTTATCGCTTTGATTACCTGGTATATCCGCCGCAACCTGGAAGAATCAGAGGCTTGGGAGCAGGCCAAGGGTGGTTCCGAAACCAAACCACCGTCGATGTTCCAGTCCTTCAAGGCACTTTTCTCCTGGAAGTGCAATATCCGCGCATTGGTATTCCTTGCGGTTATCTACACTTGCTGGAACCAAGCCGCCTCGCAAAACGGTATTTTCCTCCCGACCATCCTCAATAGCGTTGGCTACGACCAACTGGCGTCGAACCTCTTCTCCATGCTGTCGTGGGGCGTCGTCATTATCGGCACGGTCTTCTTCATGTACTTCGTGGATACGATGCCGTACCGCACCCACTTCTTCATCGGTGCTGTTCTGGCCATCGTCGCCTGGCTCATCCTCATCTTCGGACCTTCCGATTCCGCATTCACCGCTTTCGGCTACGCGATCATCTGGGGTATTTCAGCCGGGCCTTCCGCCCAGGCCTTCTACTCGGTGTGGGCACCGGAGCTCTTCGCAACCCCGTACCGTGCCGGCGCTCAGGGAATCATCTTCTTCCTGGTGCGAGTCGCATCCGGCCTCATTTCCCTCATCTTCCCGGTCATTCTCCAGTGGGAGAACGGACTCATGATCGACGGACTAATCCTTATCGGATTCCTCTCGATTTCTCTCATTGTTGGCACTCTTGGCGCACCGAAGACCCAAGGGAAGTCGCTCGAGCAAATCGAGGTCGAGCGGTACGGGCGGGTTGTTTCAGCTGCGTCGTCGAAATAGAACCGCAAAGAAATATTGAGAAAGGAACAGAAACATGGTGAAACTCGGTGATCTCAGCGCAAAGAATCGCGAGATCCTAGAACGGCAAGATGTTGAACTCCCTTCGTGGGCCTTTGGAAATTCCGGCACGCGTTTCCGGGTATTCACGACACCTGGCGTCCCGCGCGACCCCTTCGAGAAAGTTTCTGATGCGGCACAGGTAAATGCCTATACTCATGCCGCCTCCAAAGTTTCCCTCCACATCCCGTGGGACCTCACTGATGATTACAATGCGCTACGCAAGCATGCCGAGGATCTGGGTGTCACAATCGGGACGATCAATTCCAATGTTTTCCAGGATGAGGATTACAAGTTCGGCTCCCTATGCAACGTCAACCCAAAGATCCGCCAGAAGGCCATCGATCACCATAAGCAGTGTATCGATATCATGCGTAAAACCGGATCGAAGGATCTGAAGATTTGGCTGGCTGATGGCACCAACTATCCCGGGCAGGATTCCATCCGAGAACGCCAGGATCGCCTGGCAGAATCGCTAGCAGAAATCTACGCGGAACTTGACGACGATATGCGGCTGGTTCTGGAGTACAAGTTCTTCGAGCCTGCGTTCTACCACACCGATGTTCCAGACTGGGGCACGTCCCTTGTTCAGTGCCAGGCGCTGGGTGAACGAGCCATGGTAGTCCTTGATACCGGACACCATGCACCCGGAACCAATATCGAATTTATCGTGGCTCAACTCCTTCGAGTAGGGCGCCTTGGTGCATTTGACTTCAATTCTCGGTTCTACGCTGACGATGATCTCATTGTGGGGGCTGCTGATCCGTTCCAGCTGTTCCGAATTCTCAATGAGATTGTTGCGGCTGGCGCATTGGACGAAGGATCGCCAGTGAATTTCATGCTTGATCAATGCCATAACTTGGAAGAAAAGATCCCGGCTGAAATTCGGTCCGTGACTAACGTGCAGGAAATGACGGCAAAGGCGCTACTCGTTGATCGAGACGCTCTTAAGGAAAAGCAAGTAGCCGGAGATGTTCTCGGGGCAAACGACATTCTCATGGATGCCTTCTACACGGATGTCCGCGGACTCTTGGGCGAATTGCGTGAGGCACAGGGCCTTGATCCAGATCCCATGCGGGCCTTTATGGAATCAGGCTATCTGGAAAAGATCCGGAAGGAACGGATCGGTGGAACACAGGCAAGCTGGGGAGCCTAAAGCTTCCTCACTTCTCTGTGGGAACCTCGCTGACCATCCCGCGCTGAAGTATTGAGCGCTCGACACGCTTCGGGCCGAGCTCTTACGGGCCCGGCCCGAAGCCCCACATGAGGAATTCGAGTAATGAAAACTTTTGTTGCTATCGATTTGGGAGCTTCTTCCGGCAGAGTCATGACCGGCTCTATTACCGAAGGAAAACTAAAGTCGACAAGTGAAATCACTAGATTCCCAAACGGACCTATCTGTGTTCCAGGCACCGAAAAGAATAATCTTTTCTGGCCAATGATTCAGGTGTGGGAGCATATTCGCGCGTCTCTCAGGACCTTGCGCGAAACGCCTATCGAATCAATTGGCGTAGATACCTGGGCGGTTGATTACGGCCTCCTCGGTCCGGAAGGGGGACTCATCAGTCCACCCTTTAGTTATCGTGACAGTAGAACTCACGGGGTTCCTAAAAAACTGTATTCCCGCTACTCAGCAACCGATATTTACACCCATAACGGCCTGCAAAACATCGATATCAATACGGTTTTCCAATTGCTAGCTGCCGCTAACAGTGCAGACTATCGACCGGCCCTCAAACAGGCGGAATCACTTCTTCTACTGCCAGATCTCGTCAATTATTGGCTTACCGGAAAGAAGTATGCCGAGATAACAAATGCTTCCTCGACCGGCTTCGTCAACCCCCGCACCAGATCTTGGTCACGCGAGATGACCAGCGTGTATGAAGAAATTTCCGGTATTGATATCTACGCGAAATTACCCGAACTCATTGAGCCGGGAAATCGAATTGGTACTGTTCAGCGTGAGATCTGCGATCTACGTACGCAGAGTGGAGAAACCACTCCGGTGGTTGCAGTAGGTAGTCACGATACCGCGTCCGCGGTTGCGGCTATCCCGGCCACGAGCCAGAACTTCGCCTTCATTTCGTGTGGAACGTGGTCATTGGCCGGACTCGAATTAGCGGCGCCGATCCTCAGCGAAGAGTCGAGGCAGGCAAACTTCACTAATGAACTCGGTGTTGATGGAACCACCCGGTACTTGAAGAACATTATGGGAATGTGGATCTTCAATGGGTGCGTGGCTCAATGGAGAGAGCAAGATCCTTGCCTGTCGATTGATAAGGTCATTTCTCTTGCGGCAGCAGCACCCTCCCTTCGCACGGTTATCGATGTTAATGACCCGGTCTTTGCAACACCCGGAGACATGATCGCACGGATCGATTCTCTAGCCGAGGCAAGCGGGCAATCGCGACCCCGAGACATTGGGGAATATGCCCGTTGTATCACCGATTCTTTGGCTCTCGCACATGCCCAAACAATTGAACAGGCTGCACATCTTGCACAGGTAGATATTGATGTCATTCATATCGTCGGAGGGGGATCTCAGAACAAATTATTGTGTCAACTAACTGCCGATGCGTGCGGACTTCCCGTCGTCGCAGGCCCTACGGAAGCAACGGCGCTTGGAAATCTTTTACTCCAGGCACGAGCAGCTGGTTCGATATCGGATTCACTTACCTCACTGCGTGAGGTTGTACGTGCATCGACCGAACTTACCCGCTATACACCGCAGAACAATCAGAGCGTTTGGCAAGAAGCCCGACGTCGCATTTTCTAATAAGGATGGAGAGACCATGACTTCTCAATTAACTGTTGACGCGCTCCTGGAACAAATGGGAGTAACGGGGCGTCGCCTCGACCACCTGCACGCCGCGGAAGCTGGCGCTGGAAATATTTCCATTTCCGTTGATTGGAATACCGATCTCGAATCAGTTTTCCCAGAGAAGCAGGCTGGTGTCAAGCTTCCCTGGAAGGTACCCGCCTTGGCGGGAAGGACGGTATTTGTGACAGGATCAGGGTGCCGTTTGCGCGAAGTGGCAGATGCGCCTGAAAAGAATGTTTCTGCCTTTATTGTGGATGAGGGCGGCGAAACCGGTACCTGGTACACACATCCAGATAGGCTGTATCAACGCCCCACGAGCGAATTCAATTCACACCTCGCGGTGCATAACGACCAGGTAGCTCAGCGCGGCGTGAGTTTCCAAGCTATTGTGCACGCGCAGCCTCCGTACCTTGTCGCCCTCTCCCATATTCCCGAGACTCTCAATAACAAGGATTTCAATCGAATGATCTTCCGGTGGGAGCCGGAAACCATTGTTCAAGTCCCAGAAGGTATCGCCGTTCTCGAATTCATGGTTCCCGGTAGTGATGAGCTCATGGAGAACAATGTCATCGGCCTTCGCGATCATCGCATCGCATTGTGGGCGAAGCACGGAATTATGGTTCGTTCTGATTCCTCCGCGCTTTCCGCAGTCGATACCATCGAGTACCTTGAGACCGGCGCCATGTACGAACACATGAACGCAGCAAGTGGAGGAAAAGGTACCGGCCTGAGCGATGACGAAATCCGCCGGGTCGTATCCGCATTCAATGTGACGACCGATATGTACTAATAGACACAATTAATAGACACAATATCCGAGAGCTATTAGCTCTCTTTGCCCTCCTGGACGCTGGGCCGCGGCGGCGCGGGGATCTCCCGCTCGCCCTGGCTCAGCGTCCAGCTGAGGAGGAGCACCGTGATACCGGCGAAAGGCACCACGCACAGGCCGGTGCGCAGCCCGAAAGTATCGGCAACCATACCCACAATAGGCGGGGAAACAAGGAAACCGATGCGCATGAGCCACGAAATGACCGTCAGGCCCGTGCCCGGCTTGAGGCCGGGCAGCTCATCGGCCTGCTGAATCGCCGCGGGAACCAGCGTGGCCGAACCGAAACCGGCCACCGCGAAACCGGCAATCGTGCCCGGCACGCTCGGGAACAGCAAAGCCAGGCCCATCCCCACGGTAATGAGGGCTGCCCCGCCCTGGGCCACGGTGCGCCGCCCGAAGCGATCCACCAGCCCATCGCCCAGCAGCCGCCCCACAAATTGCGAACCGACCAGACCCACGTACCCTGCCGCGGCCAGCCCGCCCACGGCGCCGAGCTGCCCCACATACAGGGTCGCCCAGCTGGATCCGGCATCCTCGATAAGCCCACCCATCGTGGCAATGAGAACAAGGGCACCGAGCATTGCCGCGGTACGGAAACTCAGCGGCGCGGCTCCGTGCTTAGCCTCGGATAGGTTCGACGACGCCGACCCATCTCCCAGCGCGCCTGCCCCGGCACCGGCGTGCCCTGCCGCATCACCGCCCGGGCCGGGATCTGCGGCGTCGTTCCCCGGCAAACAGAAGCACCGGGCCACCAGCGCAACCGCAGCCCACACTATCCCGGACATAACCATATGCGCGGGCACCGGCAATCCGATCCAGATCGCGCCGGCGGACATGAGTCCACCACTCATCGCGCCCACGGACCAGGTCGCGTGGAAAGTATTAATAATCGAGCGGCCGTAGTGGCGCTGCACCCGCAAGCCGTGCGCATTTTGCCCCACGTCGGTGGCCGCATCGCAGGCGCCCCCGAGGAACATGCCGGCCGCGAAGAAGATTCCGGTGGGGCCCACACCCGCCACAATAAGCCCGAGCGCGGTGAGAAGCGTGCCCGCGACCGCCACCGGCGCAGAACCGAATTTACGAATAAGTGGCGCGGCGAAAATCCCCGCGATAATGCCGCCGGCTGGGAAAGCCGCGAGCGCGAGGCCGTACACGGCGTTGTCGAGCTCGTGGATACGCTTGAGTTCGGGGAAACGCGGCACAATATTGGCGAAAATCGCGCCGTTGGTGAAGAAGAGCGCGCTCACAGCCAGGCGGGCATGGCGCAATTGGGTAGCGCTGTAGTGGCGCGAACTCGGCGGGCGGCGGCGCCGCGAAACATAGGACTGCTCAGTCACAACGATCCTTTGCGTGCGGTTCTTGTGCATGCGGTGTTAACGCCTCCACCCTACCGAGAAAAGCGCAGCCGCGAGAATACCCACGCACGCGCCTACCGGCAAAGAAAACCCGCGGGTAGCGCTCCCGAAAAACGCCACCCGCGGGTTTACTAGCCGGTTGCAACCGGGGATTAGATCTTCTCACCTCCGGTCGTTTCCTGCGCCGGCAGCGCTAGGGAAATTGCGAAGGCGATAACTGCGCATACCAAACCAACAATCGCGGCCTGCGAGTACCCGGCGGTAATATCGCCGGCCACCGCATTACGGGCCACGAAGGAAGCCATCACCCCGGTACCCACGCCCGCACCCAAATTGAAGGCTGCGGAGGTTAGGCCCGGGAGCACTCCCGGCCGGGTAGGCGAGGCATAAAGCACACCCATGGCATTAAGCGTGGTATTGGACATCGCGGTATAGGTAGCACCCATAAGGAAGGCCAGGGTGAAGAGCACCCAGCGGTTCTCGAATCCGAAAACCACCACACCGGTAATGAGCACGATGCTGCCCAGCAGCCCGGCGCGCAGAATCGCGCGGTAGCCCAAGCGCGGGGCGTACTTACCCACGAAGGGCGCCAGCAGCCAGCCCAGTAGCGAGAAGGGGGTGAGGTAGAGCAGTGCGGATTCGGTACCGCCCATACCCAAGCCGTTCTCCACATCCTGAGATACCGCCGGGATAAGGTACATGAGTACCGAGAAAGCGGAAGCCAGGGTGAAGAACGCGGTACCGGTCACACCCCAGGTTTGACGTTTGACCAGTTCGGGCAGCGGAACCAACGGATCCGCAACCCTGCGCTCCACCAGCACGAAAGCTATGGCTAGCACCACCGCCGCGACAATCGCAGCGATAGTCCACGTATTCCCCCAGCCCAGCGAACCAAAGCCGAAAGTAAGTGCCATATTCGCCGACCATAGCGAACCGGTCAGGGTCATCGCCCCACCCCAGTCCATGCGGCTGGCGGCAGGAACTCGGGTTTCCGGCACCCAGGCCACCACACAGATGAGGGCGAGTACTTCCAGCGCCAGAATGGTCCAGAAAATACCCTTGTAGCCGGCGTGGTCCACAATCACTCCGCCCAGCAGAGTGTCGATGCCGGCCACCCCGGAATTAATCGCGGCAACTAAACCAATATAGAAACCGTATTTCTTCGGGTGGAGGATGGCGCGCAGGGTGAGATTGCCCAGCGCGAAAGTAGCCCCGCAGAAACCTTGCAGGAAACGCCCCACCATGAGCATGGCCACGCTACTGGTTACCAGCACCAGCACTGTTCCGACCACCATAAAGCTCACTGAAATAAGGAGAGTTACTCGCCGCCCGATTTTATCGGCCAGCGGCGGGAAGAAAATCGCGAGCGCCGCGGCCACCGCGAGGAAGACCGTGGAACTCCAGCCGATCACGCCCGCATTGGTATTGAGGGCGCTGGCCATATCGCCGATGGCCGGTGCCAGCATCGTGGCATTGAGCTGGAAACTCGCGATCACCAGCATGAGGGCAGTGAGCACCAGTTTCGGGTTGATCGCGCGATTCCCGGCGGCGCGCACCGTGGTCCCCTCAATAAATTCGGAGGGGAGCTCCCTCGAAAGTTCAGCCATGGAATTCTCCTTCACATTAGGAACCGATATCCGGCAGAACTAAGCCAGGCCCGCGAAAGGCTGATTCGGGGTGGTCTCTAGCGCGAGCAGCGCATCCAGGCGCGCGAAGAAAGCCTCCTTATCCGCTTCCTCCACCACATAGGCATTGGCGGGCAGCGGGAATTTCTCCCAGGCCATCGCCGAATATCCGCGCGTGAGCTCCGAACCGGTTTCAATATCCACCCGGTAGCGGTTTTCACTCAGGATGAGTTCCGGGTGCAGGAGGGTGGCAAGGGTCATGGAGTCAGGATGCGTGGACCCATCCACGCCCACCGATTCATTGAAGTCCAGGGTGGTATCGCACACCTTCTTAAAGAACTTCGCGAGCGTGGTGTCCTTATCGGCCAGCGCATTGTATTCCGCGCGAGTAATGGTGGCATCCCGCAAGGTAATGGGATCCCAGGTCACCACGTGAATATCCTCAAATCCAGCCGTAAACACGATCTGGGCCGCTTCGGGATCCACATAGAAATTAAATTCGGCCGCGGAAATCGTATTTCCACGGCCGTTATTGGATCCACCCATAATGTAGAGACTCTTAACATTCTTCACGAAATTGCGGTCCTTGACCACCGCGGTCGCAATATTCGTCAGTGGCCCGATCGCTACCACGCTCACCTCACCCGGTTGGGCAGCGGTGATACGAAGAAGAGCATCAACGGCGTGCTCATCCTCCACGTGCGTCGTCGTAAAATCGATGCTCAGCCCGCCGGTGCCGTCACCGTGCACGTCCTCCGCGGATACCCACTCGCGCAGCATCGGCTGCGAACAACCCACGTGAATGGGAACTTCGCCGAGCTTACCGGCAGCATTAAGCGTCATCTGCGCATTTTTGATCTGCCGCTCAAAACCAACATTTCCGGCCACCATGGTGATGGCCCGCAAATCAGCCCGCTCATCGAGAAGGCCGAAAAGAATCGCCACGCAATCATCCTGCGCGGTATCAGTATCGAGGATAAAAGGTACCTTCGTCATGAGTGCTCCTAGTAACTCTCGTGGCCGTTTTCCCCGGTCACAATGGCAACCGAGTTCGACGATCCCACCAGGGCCGCTCCGGCCCGGATCAAAGATAGTGCATGGTCAAAGGTGGAGATGCCACCTGATCCCTTGATGAGAACGCCCGCGGGTGCCAAGCTCTTCAAGAACTTAATGGATTCGACGCTCGCCTTTTCCACCGAACCGGACGACGCATTTTTGAGGTACTTCACACCTGCTTCCACGGAAAGCTCCACCGCGGCGCGGCGTTCGTCCTCGGTGAGGAGCGGCAGTTCCAGCATCACTTTAACGGGCACACCCGCGGCGACGACGCCGGCAATATCATCACGGAACTTGTCGTATTCACCGTCTTTGAGCCACCCGATCTGCACCCCGATATCGATTTGGGTGGCGCCGGCTTTCACCAGCGCTTCGGCTTCCGCCGCTTTTCCGGCCGAGGTCATCACCCCGGTGGTCGGGAAATCAAGAGCCGAAGCCACCTCAATCCCGGTACCTTCCAAGACCTTCGCGGTAATGGGCACCTGGGATCCGGCTACCATCGCCGCGTTGAATCCGTATTCAATAGCCTGCTCCGCGTGCCGGATCGATTCGGCCCGCGTGGTTCCGGTCTTAATGAGGGTATGTTGAATATACGGGGCTAAATCGCGCGGGTTCGTAATATCTTCCGGCGCAATACGCGTGGTTTTTTCCATTATTTATCCTTCCGTTCGGATTGTTATGAGTTACGTGAAAGCACGACGGCGCAGCGTTCAGCACCGAAGCGGGTGTGAAGATCATCAATGCTGGGTATACCCGGCAGCACTCCTTCCTTTTCTACGGTGAGTGCGCCAGCACAATTCGCGAAGCGAGCCGCCTCCACCGGTCCGGCCCCGCAGGTGAGCGCCGCCGCGAGCGCCGCATTCGTGGCATCCCCCGCCCCGGTGGTATCCACGACAGCCCGCGGTTTCTCCGCGGGGATTTTCTCCGGCTCGCCGCCGCTTTCGCACACATAGCAGCCCTCCGCCCCGTGGGTGAGCACCACGGTGCAGTCCAGAGCTTGAGCGATGCGTGCGGCCTTTTCTTGGGGTGAGAGGGCCGCGAGCGCGGTGGCGTCGTCGTCGCTCCCTAGCATGCGCAGGAGCGCAAGCGCTTCTGTTTCGTTCGGGGTGATAACGTCAACCTGCCGCAAGACGTGCTCGGGCAGGAGTGGCACCGGAGCCGGGTTGAGAATAACGCGCGCCCCAGCCGCGCGCCCGAACGTGATGGCGCGAGCCACGCTCGCCGCGGGAATTTCGCAGGAAATAAGGACGGTATCCACGCTTTCGAAAATGGCGGCGTGCGCGCCGATATCCGCCGGGCTGAGCTGGTCCAAAACCCCGTTGGCGAGGATAATGCGATTCTCTCCGGTGGCGTCCGTAATAATCGCACCGACCATAGTGACGCCTTCTTTGGTGATCGCGGCGGAGGCGTCCACCCCTTCGGCCGCCCACATCTCACGCGCGGCATGCGCGTACCAATCTGAACCGACAGCGGTGAGTAAGCTGACCGGGATACCTAAGCGAGCTACCCCAACAGCCTGGTTCGATGCTTTGCCACCGTGTTCCTGGCTGAAGCGGGCCCCGGAAATGGTTTCGCCATCCACGGGCGGGCGCTCGGTGAAAAATGACAGGCCGACGCCATAGCCGCCGACAACAAGTATTCGCATTGCTCCCCCTCGAACTCGTGCGTTAAGGCGAGGGTAGCAGTGTGAACAAGCACATACAAGTAGGTACAGCTAGTGAACAAGTTTAGGAAGGTAGCGGGGCGCGATGCACGATGGAGTGAATACGCAAGCGATCCGGGCGAATCCAGATCCGCGAGGTTTCGACCGGGCGGTCGGAAGCATCGTAGGTTACCTGCTTCATATCGATGAGCGGGAATCCGTGCGGAACTCCGAGGATCCGCGCGAGATTGCGATCAGCACCGATGGCGGAAATAGTGCGGCTGCCGTGCGAGAGGGCGATGCCCAGATCGCTTTCCAGGGTGCCGAAGAGGGAATTTTCCGCGTAATCCTGTTTGACGAGGATGGCACGTTCCGCGCAGAGCGGAGGCAGAACCACCCAATTATCAAGGAGGGTGATGGAACCTTCGCCGTCGCCACGCATGCGGCGCAGGTGGAAAATACTGCCTTCAACTCCCAGCGCGACAGCAATCGGCGGCGGGGCAGGAATGACTTCCTGGGTGAGGACGCGGGTGGTGTAGTCAATTCCGCGCTGCTCAAGCTCCTCAGCGAGGGTGGTGAGGGAGGAGGTGAGCGGCGAACGCACAATATCGTGGGCGATAAAAGTGCCGCGCCCGCGCACTCGCACCAGCAGACCTTCGTCAATGAGCTGATCCACGGCTTTGCGTAGAGTTCCCCGGGCCACATTGAGCTGTTCCGCGAGGGTGATTTCCATGGGAAGCTGATCGCCGCGCCGCCACGCGCCGGTACTTACTTGTTCACGCATCCAGGTAGCGAGCTGCCGAAAAATGGGAGTGGGGGCGCTGCGGTCGAGAGTCGGGGACTCATTATGCATGGTTCCTCACCATCGCTTCCTGGACTTCACTGTTCTTAGCTCGGGCTGCCTTGCCCGGTAGCTCTAGGGTACCGCGCGGCCTGGAAGGGCGCTGGAAAACTCCTGATGGTGGGCTGGCGGGCGCGGGAGTGGGCCCGACCAGCACGGCTCAGGCGCCGAGATTTCCGAACGCCACCACGTGCACACCATCAGGGCGGGTATAACTCAAGCCCGATCCGGTCACCACCACGAGGAGCGGATCCAGGCTTTTTACATACCGCTGCGCGAAACGCTGTAAATTCGCGGCGGCACTGTCAATAATGCTCGGAACAGATCCAAGTTTCACTTCTACCAGCACCGTTCGCCCAGCAATATCCAGAATGGCATCCACTTCCAGCCCATCGGCGCTGCGTCCGTGATAAATATCGGTACGCGCCAGGTAACGTAAATCGTGCACAACCTGGGATTCGAAAAGCTGCCCGAAAAACTCCAGATCATCCAAGAGCTCGCGCTCGCTCGCGTGCAATGCGGCGACGGCAAGCGCCGGATCGGCCAGGTGGTGCTTGGGCGCTTCTCGTAACGGCGCTGGAGAGCGCAGATGCGCACGCCAGGCTTGCTGAGGCGTCGTAATGAAAATACGCTGCAAAGAATCGAGGTATTCACGTACTGAATCACGTGCCAAACCGGTATCGCGCGCCAGCGCGCTCATGGACATTTCCGTTGCCACACCACGCGCGAGGGAGGTGAGGAGGGCCGCGACGCGCTGCGGGTCGCGATATGTATTATCCGGAATTCTAATATCGACGGCGCACACGGTCTCCAGATAATCACGATTATTAGCACGAGCTTGTTCCGTGCTGAGCTCAAGGTTTCCAGGCCACCCACCGTGCACAATCCGCTGCGCGATATCCGGAACGGTGAGAGCGGAGGACGTTGGTGTTAGCGCAGTTCCCGAAGGTAATTGCGCGAGTTCACTCAGGGAGACAGCGCTGTCACTATGCCCGGTTTCCGCGAACGTCATGGTTCCCATGACGATTCGCGCGAACCTTCCCGCGCCGCTATGCCGAGCAGCGCCCTCACCGGGAGCGGTGGAACCGGTGAAAATAAACTGACCCGGGCGGTGACGCCGATCAATTTCATGCCGGGCTAAATCCCATAGCACCGGGAAGACCTGCCATTCGTCTACGAGCCGCGGGGTATCACCTTCAAGGACAAGCTGGGGGAGCACCGCTAATTGTTGTTCGAGTTGAGGATCGATATCCGCCTGGATCGCACTTTTGGCATACCGGCGAGCCGTTTCCGTTTTCCCGCATCCCTTGGGCCCGGTCACGAGCACACCGCCTGCACGCGCCAGCGCATCCTCAAGCTCACGATCTGCGAGCCTGGGCCGGTAGGAAATGCTTTCCTGAACCATATCGCCTGCTTTCATTTTTCCTTGTATTTCGCGCTTTTAGGGCGGAGTCGTCAGTTTGTGAACCGTACAGTCGTCAGTTTATCGGAATTCCAGTCGTCAGTTTGTGGGAATTCCAGTCGTCAGTTTATAGCGCACGGGCAATTTCAATGAGGATATCCTTGTGACAGCCGGCCCCGGAGCGCGGACTGGTCCACAAAAAGCAACCACAACTACATTAACTTTTCTAAATCAGGTGCTGGCGTTGCTTTCTATGAGCTTCTCACTCAAGGCGTTGCATTCTGCAGAGCCTCCGTGCTGTGGCGTTGCTTTTTGAGACCGTCCGCGTCGAGAAGTTGCATCCTGCAAGCCCGCGCGTTGTGCTGTTGCTATTTGTCGGTACCAGCGCCGGGAGGCTGCATTTTACGGGAGGAAGCCAAAGGAAACTAAAGGCTGAGCATCAAAAGAAAATCTGGTGGAGCTAAGGGGACTCGAACCCCTAACCCCCTGCTTGCAAAGCAGGTGCGCTACCAATTGCGCCATAGCCCCTAAGATTCCGGTGCAGGATCCGGAACGTGGTGCCAACGAGAATGCTCATCCATCACGTGCACCAGGGCAGCGACAGCACAACATCCAGCAGCAAGTGAGCCGAGGAAGAAAACAATCCGTTTCATAACCCTCCTCGTAACCGTGGGCCTAGATGGACTCGAACCATCGACCTCAGTCTTATCAGGACTGCGCTCTAACCAACTGAGCTATAGGCCCGGTGACCACATGAGTTTACACCGGCGAGCCGCTGTTTCCAAATCGTTTCGCTTGCGTTTCGCGTCACACCGACTCGATGGCGTGCGCACACACCCTTTTCACGCCCGGGAAACCGCACCCCAACTCGCGTTTTCCCGCACTCTCGCGCGTATTTGTTACGACGACGCCGGCGCCGGCGAAGCCGGCGCGCGCTCCCCGCCTGGCTAACTCAGCCGCAGCAGCCGGCGGAGCGGCACCCCTATCCAAGGAGTCACCAGGCGGATGGCGGGGCCGGTCAGCACCGCTGCCGCCAGGGTGCCTTCTCGCACGCCCACAAGCTCCCCGAGTACCGCGAGTGACAATGCGCTGGCCAGAACAACCAGGGCGGCGTCGTTATAGACCTTGATGGCGCCGAAATTAGTCCAGCGATGCACGCCGAAGCGGCGCACTGTTTTCCGGTAGATGGCGATCACCACACCTTCGCCGGCGTTAACAACCGCCCCGGAGCTCACTTCCACGCAGATTCCCACCGCGAGCACCGCCACCCCGCCCAGGCAGAGTAGCCACTGCTGGGTGTAGCTCGAATAGGTGATCGGCCCGAGGATGGCGCCAGCCGCGTCGATTCCCGTGGCCATAAGGAAAGCCATGGGTAGTTGCAGGAATTCCAGCGGCGGGAATTCCCGGCGCAGCAGCACCAACTGGATCGCAATGAACACCACGTGCATGCACCCGGTGAGGGTACCCACCGAGATGGGCGTCATGCGCGACACTACGTAGGGGAGCGAGGAAATCGGGGAGGTACCCAGGTCAGAAGCGATAGCCAGCTGGATACCAAAGCCCATAATGAATAGGCCCAGGGCCAACACAAGGTAGCGGATAACCCACAGCCACCACGGGGCATGCGCCCTACTCATCGGTGACTGTCAAGCGCAGTCCTCCCACCAGGGCCGCAAAGAGATTGTAGATAAGAGCCGCGATCGCGGAAAGCGCGGTCAAAAGCACAATATGAATAATCCCCACCAACACGGCGAAAGCCATCCAGCGGCCAAATTCCATGTATTCCCCCACCCGTAGCAATTCTTCATTGCCGAGGGTGTCAAAAAGATCCGACATTTGGGAGAACACGTGCATGCCGTCCAGCACGAACCAGATAAGCATCATCGCGATCACGATCATGATGCCAATCGCCACGGAGAGCAGGAAACCGATTTTCATGGCGGACATCGGCTCCACCTTGGCGATGGTCATGCGGATTCGGCGGATTCCCACCGTTTGCTTCGCGGGAGCAGCACCTTCCGGGGCGGATACCCGCGGGTAGGCGCTCGCCCGCTGCCCGCTAACCGCCGTGTGCCCCGCCGCGGCGGCTGACCCGCTGGCGCCCCGCACCGCCGCGCCAGCTGCGCCGCCCGGCCGCGAAGAAGAATGCGCGGGCGCGGAAGCAACGGCCGGACCGCTATGACCCTCCGCAGCCGCGGGCATGGCGCCACGCACCCGGGTTGCCTCCAGTCCCGCACGATCACGCCCGCGGCCGGGCTGATGTTCCGGAGTGTGTTGTGTTTCTGTCATCTCAGTTCTCCAAGGTTTCAGCGGCCGGTTGCGTCGATTCCGCAGATTCCGCAGCTTGCGTGGATTGCGCCGGCTCCGATTCGGTAGCCGGTTCCTCCGCTGCCGCTTGCGCACCGGCGGCGGGGACCTCATCTTCTTCGATCTCCACCTCAGCATTACGCGCGACGGCAATAATTCTGTCACCCTTATCGGGGCGCACGAAAGTAACACCCTGGGTGTTGCGGCCGGTGAGCGACACTTCATCAACCGCGGCACGCATCACCTTGCCCGATTCCATAATAGCGAGCACCTCGTCACCGCTGGACACCATGAGCGCACCCACCAGGTCCCCGCGGGCCTCGGTCAGCTTCGCGACCTTAATACCCATGCCGGCACGCCCCTGCACCCGGTATTCATCCGCGCTGGTCCGCTTGGCGAAGCCCTGTTCCGTCATCACGAACACCTGGGAATCATCATGCACCACGTCCATGGTGAGGAGGGAATCATCCCCGCGGAATTTCATGCCCGTCACCCCGGAAGACGCCCGGCCCATAGGCCGCAGCGATTCCGCATTCGCGGTGAAACGCAAAGACATCCCGTGGCGGGAAACAAGCAGCAGGTCATCGGCCTCATCCACGAGAGAAGCGGCCACCACCTCATCGCTGCTGCCATCCGCCAGCTCGCGCAGCTTAATCGCGATCAAGCCACCCGAGCGCGGGGAATCGTAATCCGCGAGCGGGGTCTTCTTCACCAGCCCGGACTTCGTGGCGAGCACCAGGTACTTCGCGTCATCGTAACTGCGAATCGAACGGACCGCCGCGATGCTTTCGCCAGGCTGGAAAGCCAGCAGATTCGCCACGTGCTGGCCCTTGGCGTCGCGCCCACCCTCGGGAAGTTCATAGCCCTTGAGGCGGTAAACCCGCCCGAGGTTCGTGAAGAACAAATGCCAATCATGGGTGGAAGCAATCCCGAAATGATCAACCACATCATCTACGCGCAGCGAAGCACCGCGAATACCCTTACCGCCGCGATGCTGGGCGCGGTATTCACTCACCTTGGTGCGCTTGACGTACCCGGAACGAGTGACCGTAACCACCACATCCTCTTCGGGAATGAGGTCTTCCACGCTCATCTCCCCGTCGTAGGGGAGGATGGTGGTGCGCCGGTCATCGCCGTACTTATCGGTAATAGCCTGCAGTTCTTCGGAAATAATGGAACGCTGGCGATCCTCGGAGGCCAAAATACCGCGGTAGTCCTCCACGAGGGCCCGCTTTTCTTCGTATTCGTCCAGGATCTTCTGGCGTTCCAGGGCGGCCAGGCGGCGCAGCTGCATTTCCAGAATCGCATTGGCCTGGTCCTCATCAATATCGAGGAGCTCCATAAGGCCGGTGCGGGCCACATCCACGGTGGCCGAAGCCCGAATAAGCGCAATAACTTCATCCAGGGCATCAAGAGCCTTGAGGTAGCCCTCGAGAATATGCATGCGCTTGAGAGCTTCGTTGAGGCGGTACTCGGTGCGCCGGCGGATCACATCCATCTGGTGCGCGACCCAGTGCCGCACGAAACCATCGAGGGAAAGCGTACGCGGCACCCCGTCTACCAGCGCCAACATATTTGCCGGGAAATTATTTTGCAGCTGGGTGTGCTTGTAGAGATTGTTGAGAACAACCTTCGGTACCGCGTCGCGTTTAAGAACGACGACGATACGCTGGCCGGCCCGCCCGGACGTTTCATCGCGAATATCGGCAATGCCCGGGAGGCGGCCATCCTTGATGCCCTCCACCATTTTGTCGAGCAGCCGGTCCGGATTGACCTGGTAGGGCAGGTCGGTGATAACCAGGCAGGTGCGCCCGCCGATCTCATCCACTTCCACCACGGCGCGCTGGGTGATGGACCCGCGCCCGGTCCGGTAGGCATCCTCAATGCCGCGGGTGCCCAGAATGGTTGCCCCGGTGGGGAAGTCCGGACCCTTAATGCGGCGCATGAGCTCACCGAGGAGTTCTTCCCGGGAAGTATCCGGGTGGGCGAGGTACCACTGCACGCCGTCATTGACTTCGCGGAGGTTATGCGGCGGAATGCGGGTGGCCATACCCACCGCAATACCTTCGGAGCCGTTCACCAGGAGATTGGGGAAACGGGAAGTGAGGATGGACGGTTCCATGAGTGAGCCATCGTAATTCGGCTCGAAATCAACCGTATTTTCCTTGATATCCCGTACCATTTCCAGGGCGAGGGGCGCCATGCGCGCCTCGGTGTAACGCGGGGCGGCCGCCCCGAGATCACCGGAGGTACCGAAGTTGCCCTGCCCGGACACCAGCGGATAGCGCATGGACCAGGGTTGGGCCAGGCGCACCATGGTGTCATAAATCGCGGCATCACCGTGCGGGTGGTAGTGCCCCATCACATCGCCCACGATTTTCGCGGACTTGGAGAAGGAGGAATCGGGCCGGTATCCGCCGTCGTACATCGCGTAGATAACGCGCCGATGCACGGGCTTGAGGCCATCGCGCACGTCCGGCAGCGCGCGGCCCACAATAACGGACATGGCGTAATCGAGGTAGGAGCTCTCCATTTCACGCTGGAGATCCACCTCCATAATCGCGCCGTGATTATACGTGGACGTCGTTTCGCTTTCGCTCATAATGATGACAAATCCTAGATATCGAGGAAGCGCACGTCGTGCGCATTACGTTGAATGAAGCCGCGGCGGGAATCCACATCTTCGCCCATGAGAACGCTGAAGGTTTCGTCTGTTGCGGCGGCCTCCCCGATGGAGACCTGCTTGAGGGTGCGGAATTCCGGATTCATGGTGGTATCCCACAGTTCTTCCGCGTTCATTTCACCCAGACCCTTGTAGCGCTGGATGCGCTGGGATTCTTCGCGGGGTAGCCGCCAGCCGTTCCCTTTACCTTCTTCGAGAACCTCATCGCGTTCCCGATCCGAGAACACGTAGGAATGCGGGGCATTCGTCCATTTGATGCGGTAGAGCGGGGGCATAGCTAGGAAAACATGCCCGGCTTCGATAAGCGGGCGCATGTAGCGGTACACCAGGGTGAGCAGAAGGGTCGCAATATGCGAGCCGTCCACATCCGCATCGGCCATGAAAATGATCTTGTGATAGCGCAGCTTATCGATATCGAATTCATCACCGATGCCGGTACCGAAAGCGGTGATAAGCGATTGGATGGTATCTGAGGAAAGTGCCCGATCCAGGCGGGCCTTTTCGACGTTGAGGATCTTGCCGCGGATCGGCATGATGGCCTGGTGTTCCGGATCGCGCCCGTTGACGGCGCTACCGCCGGCGGAATCACCCTCCACGATAAAGATTTCGCATTCTTCGGGTTTATTCGAGGTGCAATCCTTCAGCTTGCCCGGCATGGAGGCTGATTCCAGCACGGATTTACGCCGGGTTGCTTCGCGGGCTTTGCGGGCCGCGGCACGGGCGGCAAAAGCCTGGGTGCCCTTGCGAATAATCTCTTTGGCATCGCCCGGGTGGGAATCGAGCCAGTCGCTGAGCTGGGTGTACATCTGCTGCTGCACGAAGGTGCGCGCTTCGGTATTCCCGAGCTTTGTTTTGGTCTGGCCTTCGAACTGAGGATTACCCAGTTTCACAGAGATAACCGCGGTGAGACCTTCACGCACATCATCACCGGAAAGATTCGGGTCCTTATCCTTGAGAAGCCCGTGTTCACGCGCGTACTTGTTAATCACCGAGGTGAGCGCGGACCGGAAGCCCTCTTCGTGCATCCCACCTTCGGTGGTGTTAATCGTATTGGCGAAGGTATTGACCGATTCGGAATAGGCCGAGGTCCACTGCATGGCCACTTCCACTTCGATCTGCTTCTCATCGTCTTCAGCTTCGAAGTAGATAATGTCGTTATTGATGATCTCCGACTTTTTCATCGAGTTGAGGAACTTGACGTAGTCAAGCAAGCCGCCGGAATAGCAATACGATACTTCGCGCTTCGCCGGGACTTCCGCCGCGGTTTCGCTTTCCGCCCCGGTAACTTCATCGCCTTCCGAAGTAGCCGAGGTACGTTCATCAATGAGGTTGATGCGCAGGTTCTTATTGAGGAAGGCCATCTGGTGGAAACGCTTGCGCAGTGTTTCGAAATCATAATCCGTGGTCTCGAAAATATCCGGATTGGCCCAGAACGTTTGGGTGGTTCCCGTTTCGGTGGTTTCTTCCCCGCGTTCAAGTTCCCGGGTGGGGACCCCGTTTTCATAAGCGATCCGCCATACATAACCATCACGCTTGACGATGGTTTCCATCCGGGTGGATAGCGCGTTCACCACGGATACACCCACACCGTGCAGGCCACCGGATACCGCGTAGCCGCCCTGGCCGAATTTACCGCCGGCGTGCAGCACGGTCATAACCACTTCCACCGCGGGGCGCCCCTCGGTGGGGTGCATATCCACGGGGATGCCGCGCCCATTATCTTCCACGCGCACCCCGCCATCCTCACGCAGGGTTACCGTGATGGTATCCGCGTAGCCGGCCAGCGCTTCGTCAACCGAATTGTCCACAACTTCGTAGACCAGATGGTGCAAACCACGTTCCCCGGTGGAGCCGATATACATACCGGGGCGCTTACGTACCGCCTCGAGGCCTTCGAGGACGGTAATATTCGATGCATCATAAGACTGATCGGGGGATACTTCACCGACGTGATGCGCAGGGCTCTGCTGAACCGGGCGCTGTTCCGGCTCGGGATGACTCATTGTTTCCGACACGCGCGGAACACTCCTTCAGGCTAACTCTCAAAAATGGGCCTCTCCCGCGTTGACCGCCGTTCTAGTAGGTACCTACGCTGGAGAGTCCCTCGTCTATTCTAGCCTATAAGCAGCTAAGAAACTGAGACGGAGGACCGCTGTGCTGGAGATGTCCGAGCAAGAATTCGAGGAGGCGGTGGCCGATGCCATCGATCTGCTGCCCGAGGCTTTTCTCGCGTCCCTTCCCAATGTGGTGTTTTTAGTGGAAGAAGAGCCTGAGCCCGATATGCTCCGCCCGGAAGATTACGATGAGAACGGCCACCCCGCGGTGCTCGGTTTTTACGACGGTATAGCGCTAACCGACCGCGGTGACGACGCCGGCTTGCTGCCCGACCGCATCTTTATTTTCCGCGGCCCGCTGATGCGCTGGTGCGAAACGCGCGAAGAATTAGTGGAGGAAATCGGGGTCACCATTATCCACGAGGTCGGGCATTTTTACGGTTTGGACGACGACGCCCTGCACGCCCTGGGCTGGGAATAGCTAGCACAACTACCCGTAGGTATCTCGGGGGCCGCGGCCGGGAACTGAGAGGAGCCCGTGCTTCCAGCTGGGCCGATGCGGGCCCAAAATAACAATATCCTTGACAATCCCCTCCCCTATTTCGGCGGCAATCCGCCCGGACAGGGTGGCAAGGAGCGCGCGCATCTGGGTTTTCCACGAGGTGGAGGAGGCGCGCAGGGTGAGCACGCCGTCGTCGGAAAAATCTTCAATACGGCAGTGCCGCGCCACATTCGGTCCCACGATATCGTCCCAGCGCGCGGAAACAGAGGCAATATCGAGGTGGCTTTGCCAGCCGCGGTCGCGGATGGTTCGGGCCAGGAGTTCACCAACCGGGTGCGGATCGCGCCAGGAGGGCCGAGCCCCAGATCCCACATCACCCCAGCCCGGGCCGGGAGTGGCCACCGGATCACCGATGCGGTCAGCCGCGCCGGCTTCGCCGGGTGCGCCCGTGCCGTTTGCCGCGAGGTACCGGGAAGCCGCGGCGGGCCGGCGGGTGCGCACATCTCCGCGCCGGAAAGCTGCTTCCCGAGCGGCGTCCAGAGCATGAAGTGCGAAGATATCGCCAGCCTCACGCGCCATCGCGGACCTCCTCGGTAATGCTGCCCGCCGCGATATGGAGGCGGTCCCCGCGCAGGGTTTCGGGCAGGTCATCGCCCACCGCCGCGGTCACAATCACCTGGTCGGCCTGGGCCACCAGCTCAGCCAGGCGCTCCCGGCGCCGGGCATCGAGTTCGGCAAAAACATCGTCGAGGAGAAGGATGGGTTCGCCATCTTCGCTCAGTAATTTCCAGCAGGCCAGCCGGAGCGCCAGTGCGTAACTCCAGCTTTCCCCGTGGCTGGCATAGCCTTTAGCCGGCAGGGTTCCTAAAGACAAACGCAGGTCATCGCGGTGCGGGCCCACCAGATTCACGCCGCGCTCAATTTCTTGATCCCGGCGTTCATCGAGTTGGGAACGCAGCAAGGCCCGAGCGGTTTCTACATCACGCAGTGCATCTTCCTGGGCGGTGACGGCGTGGCAGCTGGCGTCGTCGTCGTTTAATAGCGCCGCAGCATCGGGGAGGGTGAAGGTACCGCGCCACGCATTCGCCGCGTAATCAAGGCGGGCGTGCCCGCGGTTACCGGACACGATATTGTACATTTCCGTGACGTACGGGCGGAGCCGCGCCACCAGTTCGGCGCGGGCGGCTACGATCTGGGCGGCCAGCCCGGCCAGCTGCTCATCCCACACATCAATAGCGGCGTGATCCACGCTTTTTCCGCGCCGGCGGGCGGCCCCGGCAGTTTTCAGGAGGGCGGCACGCTGGCGGATCACCCGTTCGTACTCACTTTTCACCGCAGCGAGACGCGGGCGAAGCTGCACCATGAGGTCATCCAGGAAAGCACGCCGCACCGCCGGTTCCCCGCGCACCAGGGAAAGATCTTCGGGTGCGAAAAGCACCGCGCGGATAGTCCCGAGAATCTCTATCGGGCGCACATTACCGCGATTGAGGCGGGCTCGGTTAGCGCGCCCGGCATAGATTTCTACGTCCACGGTGGTCGGTGATTCGCCGCGCATCACCCGTGCCTGCACCACGCCGGCGGTCGCGCCCTGGCGAATCAGTGCATTATCGGAGGAAACTCGATGGGAGGTGAGGGTGGCGAGGTAGGCGATGGCCTCCACCAGATTGGTTTTCCCCTGACCGTTCTCGCCCACGAGGATAGTCACCCCGGGGCGAAAACGAGCCACTTCACGCCGGTAGTTACGAAAATCCGCCAGCGCTAAGTCAGAGATGTACACTCACACCCGCGCCTTAGGAGTAGGTGCGAATCGGCATGAGGAGGAGGCGGAACTCATCCGTATCGGAGCCGTTTTCTTCGGGTTGGCCGGTAATAACGGCCGGTTTCGTGGGGCTGGTGAAGGAGAGGCGCACGAAAGGCGTATCTACCGCGGTCAGGCCATCTTGCAGGTAGGCCGGGTTGAAAGCCATCGCAATATCTTCCCCGGTGAGGGTGGCCGGCAGGGCTTCGCTGGTTTGCGCCGAATCATTTTGACCGGCATCCAGTACCACGCTACCTTCGGTAAAGCTCAGGCGCACCGCACTATTCTTTTCGACGACGAGCCGCGCGCGCTTAATGGCATCGAGCAGCATCAGGCGGTCAATCACCGCGTACCCGTTGACGGTATCCGGGAAGAGTGCCCGGACCTGCGGATAATCCCCGTCAATGAGGCGAGCCACGTTCTGGCGGTCCGCAGCGCGGAAACCAATGAGGCCGGTGCGGCCGGTGGTATCGAGGGTCATGCGCACATTACCGACGGAACCGAGAGACTTGGCGATATCGGAAAGCCGGCTGGCCCGCACCAGAATTCGCGCGGAAATCTGCGGATCTTCCGGTTCCCAGGTGAGGTTGGCGATGGCCAGGCGGTAGCGGTCAGTTGCCATGAGGGCAATATTTTCGCCGTTGATTTCGATGCAGACCGAGACGAGGAGCGGGAGGGTGTCATCGGTGGAGGCGGCGGTAACGGCCTGGGCAACTGCATGTTGCCAGGCCGCGCCGTCTACCACGCCCGATACTCCATCGAGGGGCGGGGCAGCCGGGTAGTCTTCCAGCGGCATCGAGGTCATGACCATGCGCGAGGAGCCGCATTGGAGATCAAGTTTGGTGCCTTCGACCGTGAGATCAATGGGCTTATTGGGGAGCGCGCGGGCATATTCGGCCAGCAGGCGCCCGTGCACCAAAATGGTTCCGGCTTCTTCTACATCACCGGTAATTTCAGCGTAGGAGGAAATATCAGGATCATACGAGGAGAGTGCAACGACGCCGGTGTCTTTAGCTTCGATTTTGATCCCGGAAAGGATGGGCAGCGAAGGGCGGGTGGGGATAGTGCGTGCCGTCCACGAGACGGCGTCCGCGAAGACATCGTGTTCAATCCGCAATTTCACAGCGAACCTTCCTCCCAATGACAAGAACTTCTAGAGCTACTTTACGCGAGGGAAGGCCCGGAAGGAAAAGAATTTAGCGGCTTTGTAATTACAACGGTGTAGTTTATCGCGGCGGGTGCACAGGCCCTCGGCGACCGGTTGTTGTTCATGCGGGTGTTAATAGGTAGTGGTAGTAGTAGGTGCTGTGGACACTGTGGAAATGTGTTCGAAACGGCGTGCGCATGCGATTTCTGCTTGTGGATGAGCCTGTGGACGGCATTGTGGATAAGAGGTGCTTTCGGGGGATGAGACACTTGAGCCCGAATGCTATCCACCGCTAGATCCCGCCAATCCGCTTAATTTGAGCTGGTATCCACAGCTTATCCGCAAGCCCTGTGGATAGCCTTGATCCTGGTGTGTGAGCGAAGAAATAGGGATATATATCAGGCTGATTTGTGAGACGAGGTGGCTATGGAGGCAGGTGGCTGCGGCGTCGTACTCAATGTGTCGCACGCGCGCACCGGCCCCGGTGCCAAGGCAAACAGATTCTCCCCCGGCGTGCGCCGCGGTTGGCGTTACCGATGTAGAGAGTTACCCGGCCTGGTTTATAGAGTTACCGGGCTTGAGCTATCCGGCCTAAGCTACCCGGCCTGGCTGGCCGCCTGCTTAATACGCACGGAGAGTTCGGAGACCTGGTTATAGGTGGTCTGCCGCTCGGCCATCTGCTTATCGATTTTCCGATAGGCGTGCATGACGGTGGTGTGGTCGCGTCCGCCGAAAAGTGAACCGATCTTCGGGAGGGAAAGATCTGTCATTTCCCGGCACAGATACATGGCGATTTGCCGCGCAGTAACAGGAATTCGGGAGCGATCCGCGCTGGTGAGATCGTCAATGGTGATGGAGAAGTAATTCGCCGTTTGCGCCATGATGAGGCTCGGTTTGATATCCACCGAATCTGGATTGGTAATGAGATCTTTGAGGACCATCTCGGATAGCGTGAGTGAAACCGGTTGCTTGGATAGATCCGCGAAAGCGGTGACTCGCCGCAGCGCACCTTCCATTTCGCGCACATTCGTGGTCATATGCGTGGCGATATATTCATGCACCTCGCGCGGGACGCTAATGCCGTCCACATGCGCTTTCTTTTCCAGAATGGCGATACGGGTTTCCAGATTCGGGCGGTCAATACTTGCCACCACCCCGGAGTTAAAACGCGAAAGCATCCGCTCTTCGAAGCCGTTGAGCAGATTCGGGGCCACATCGGAGGTAATAACAATCTGCTTATTGGAATTCGTGAGGGCGTTGAAGGTGTGGAAGAACTCTTCCACAGTGGTATCACGCCCGCCAATGAATTGGATATCGTCGATAAGAAGAATGTCGACCTTGCGGAAAGAATCCTTGAATTCGCTTTGCCGCCCGTCACGCACCGCGTTAATAAAAGCATTGGTGAACTCTTCGGCGCTGATATAGCGCACGTGAATATTCGGGTAGAGCGAGAGTGCGTAATTCCCGATCGCGTGCATGAGATGGGTTTTCCCCATCCCGGAATCCGAATAGAGGAACAGCGGGTTATAGGTGGTTCCCGGCGCTTCGGAGACCGCTAGCGACGTGGCGGTAGGAAAACGGTTCGAATCCCCGATAACAAAATTATCGAACGTGTATTTCGGGTTGAGACCGGCGGCGGTGGAGATCGCCGCAAAAGAAGGATCTGCGGAATTCCCGTAGATCTTTTCTTCCCCGGAGGCCATCGCCAAAGTTGCGAGCGAGGTCGGTTCAGTTTTTTCGACCGGTGCGCTTACGTGCGGGGTAGTACGGGCCGACGGCGCAGCTGCGGCCACCGGTTCGGCGGGCACATCGGGATAAGTTCCCGGTTCTTCCAGGGTGAAATCCCGATAGGTAGCGGACTTATTCCATTCCGAATCCGGAGAAAGAGCGGTGGGAGTTTCCACGCGGCGCGGCGCCGGGGCGGTCTCCACCGGGCGAGACTCCCGGCGTTCCGCAGCCGGGAGCGGGGATTCATTGACGCTTGGATCAATGGAAATAACCAAGCGGATGCTGTGGCCAAGGATATTGGAAAGCGCCCCGGTCATCAGATCAGCAACGTGTTCTTCGATCCAATTCTTCACGAATTCGGATCCCACCACGATCATGAAAATGTCCTCGGCGGTGGCGAGCGGATGGGCCATGCGCACAAAAGCGGATTGTGAATCGGAGAGGTCGCCCTGCATACGCAGCAATTCCAAGGCGGCAAGCCAAGCATCGCGCGCGGGGTTCATCTCCGCCATGACATCCTCCTGAGGACTCTTCTAAGAAAAAAGGGGGCGAGCCTCGCAGCCAGGTGATCCGAGCGCCGTTGATGATCACGACTGTAAGTTTCACGGTATCTGGTGAGGCCATGCCCTATCTCTGTCTGCCTATCGTAGGTGAATGACGCGCAACACGCTAACAAGTTATCCACAGGCTTCTCCACACCTGTGGAAATTACACCTCTGTTATTCACAGGTCACTTGCGCGCTGTGGAGCCTTAAAAACCTATCCTCAATCTTTTCCACAGATGTGTATAGTCCGAAAAAATTGCTTCGGTACGTGTTTTCTCACAGTGATCATCCTTGAGATAACGGTCACCGCACGCTAAAACCCTTTGACTCATCGCCTGGATCTCGCGTAAAGTCATCTAGTCCATGCGTGGTTCAGCCGCGCGTATTTGTTAGGAAGGGCCGCCACCGGTTGTGGATAAGCCCGTCAATATCTAGTGGAGGGGATCACCGTGGTTAAGCGGACTTTCCAGCCGAATAATCGCCGTCGCGCTAAGGTACACGGTTTCCGCAAGCGCATGTCGACCCGCGCAGGTCGCGCTGTTCTGGCAGCTCGCCGTCGCAAGGGTCGCGCCAAGATTTCGGCTCAGTAAATGCTTCCAGCCGTTCACCGCATGCGGAGTTCGGCGGATTTCGACTCGGCCTTTTCCGGAACGCGCGGCTCTACGCGGCGCGTCCAAGTCATCCTCGGCTCCCAGTCGGAATCGACCCTAACCGGCCCTCACCCTGTGCGGGTCGGTTTTGTCGTATCCAAAGCCGTGGGTAATTCCGTGGTGCGGCATCGGGTATACCGGCAGCTGCGCCATCTTATGCATGCACGCCTCAGTTTTTTTGACGACGGCGATCTCGTCGTCGTTCGCGCTTTTCCCGCCGCGGCGGGAAGCAGCAGCGCGCAACTCGGTGAGGATGTGGATCGTGCGCTCGCCAAGGCATGCGCGCACCGTTCTCGGGCGGTGAGCACAGCGTGAGCGCGGCGGGGGCAAGCGTGAAACCGCACGGGCAACGCAACGAAAGTATGCTGGTACGGGCAGTGCGCTGGTACCAACGCACCATCTCAGCCGCACGTCCCCCGCGGTGCCGCTACGCACCGAGCTGTTCGGCCTATGCGATACAAGCCATACAGATTCATGGGACCGGCAAAGGTACACTTTTAACCGTGTGGCGCTTGCTACGGTGCAACCCGTTGACGAAGGGCGGCGTAGATCGAGTGCCACCACCGGGTCAGTGGCCAAAGAAACCATTGGACCAAGATGAGCTTCTCGAGCTTTACGCCAAAGAAGACGCGTTAGACGATAAGAACAACGCTACGGGCAGTCCCAACCAGGATCGTCCAATAGCGTGAGGAGAAACTAAGTGGATACAATTCTCGCTCCGTTTATGTGGGCGGTCTCGTGGGTGATGTACGGCATCCACGAAGGACTCGTACTCCTGGGTATGAACCAGGGCGCCGGGCCGGCGTGGGTATGCGCCATTGTCGGCCTGACCATTGTGGTTCGTCTGCTCATCTTGCCGCTGTATAACCGGCAGATTCGTGCTTCGCGGGCGATGCAGGTGCTGCAACCCGATATTCAGAAGCTGCAGAAGAAGTACAAGGGGAAGCGGGACCAGGTGTCCATGCAGCGCCAGCAGGAAGAACTGCAGGCGCTCTACCGCAAACACGGGGCCTCCCCCATGGCGTCGTGCTGGCCGATGCTCGTGCAGATGCCGATTCTTTTCTCCCTGTACCGGGTGCTTATTAACTTCCCCTCCATTGCGACGGGCAAGCGTGGCCCCATCGGGCCGATTACGCAGTCGGTTGCGCAGGACTTCGAGGACACCACGTTCTTCGGTGCTCCTATGTCCGCCACCATTTCCACCGCGGGTCAATTTGCTAATGCCACCCAGGTGCGGATTGTCGCCGTCGTTCTTGTTGTCATCATGATCCTCAGCATGTTCTGGACTCAGCGTCAGCTCATGACGAAGAATATGCCGGAACAGAAGGATCCGAATAACGCGGCTCTGCGCATGCAACGCATGATGCTCTACGGTATGCCGCTGATTTATGTCTTCTCCGGTGCGGTGTTCCCGGTGGGCGTGCTTATCTACTGGTGCGCCGGTAACCTCTGGAATATGTGCCAGCAGAGCTGGTTCATTCGGCACAACCCCACCCCCGGTTCGCGGGCCTATATCGAGCGGGAAAAGCGCATTCTGGAAAAGCGTAAGCGCAAGGGACTCACCGATGAAGAGATTGCCGAACTGGAAGCTGAGGAGCAGAAGGGCGGCCAGCGTTATCAGCCGATGAGCAAGGAACGCGCGAAGAAAGCCGGGCTGAGTCCCGATGCGTATATGCCGCGGCCGGAAGATGAGGGCGACGACGATAAGCCCGCCGTCGGTAAAGATGGTTTGACGGATGAAGAACGTGCTCGGAAGCGCTACGAACGCCGGCAGGCTGAACGGGCTCGCGCCCGCGCCAAGAAGAATAAGAAAAACCGCGGTAAGTAACATGCGGCTACCGGTGTAGAACAAGCTAAACTTAGTCAAAGAAAAGGAACGGACGGGTTGCGCAACATCTTGGCAGCCCCAGAAGGGGATCCCCCGGATACCAGGAGAAAGAATGAGCGAAACGTCTGAGGATATTAAGAAGCTTGATCGCGAAGGCGATATTGCGGCTGACTACCTCGAAGAACTGCTGGATATTGCTGATCTCGACGGCGATATTGATATTTCGATTGACGAAGATCGTGCCACGATTGCCATTGTCACCGAGGGTGAAGCCGATGAGCGGCTGCGGCGCCTGGTGGGCCGGCACGGTGCGACCCTCAATGCGCTCCAGGATTTGACCCGCCTTGCGGTTCAGGAAAAGACCGGGGAACGCTCGCGTCTCATGCTGGATATCGCGGGCTACCGCGATGAGCGGCGCGCCAAGATTGAAGAAATCGCTGCCGAAGCTATCCGCGAGGTACAGGAAACCGGCGACGAAATCGAGTTGGATCCCATGAATCCCTTCGAGCGCAAGGTTGTGCATGATGCTGCTGCTGCCGCCGGGCTTGTTTCCGATTCTGAAGGTGTAGGCGCGGGGCGTCACGTGGTTATCAAGCCCGCGGACGAGGATTAATACGCATATATGGCGGAAGAACATCCTATGATCGAGGTTCCTCCTGCCGCCGGTGCTGAACACTTCGGCACGGCGACATGGGGAACCTTGCTTCATTTTGCGCGTCTGCTTGAAGAGGAAGGCGAGGTACGCGGGCTGGTGGGTCCGCGCGAACTGGGTCGCTTATGGTCCCGTCACCTTCTCAATTCGTTAGCTATCGAGGAATTCATCCCCGTGAATGCCACGGTGGGCGATGTGGGTTCCGGGGCTGGTTTTCCGGGGATCGTATTGGCGATTGTGCGGCCGGACGTTACCGTGACTCTGATTGAATCGATGGAGCGCCGCACCGAATGGCTACGCTACGTGGTGGGCGAATTAGGCTTGCGAAATGTCAAGGTGCGCACCGCCCGTGCGGAACAGCTCAAAGGTCGTTTCGCTGCGGATATTGTGACTGCCCGCGCGGTGGCGGCTCTCAAGAAACTACTGCCGTGGACGATGCCGCTAGTTAAACCCGGAGGGCGTTTGGTCGCTCTCAAGGGTGAGCGCGCCGCCCAAGAAATTGACGACGCTGCAGCGCAATTGCAGCGTTACGGCGCCGTGGAGGTGACAGTGCATGCGGTGGTTCCCTTCGGAACTGCGGAGGCTACCCGAGTTGTGGAGGTAACCAAAAAGGCATCCTAGCGGGGTAGTTCCTCGGCGTGAGTCATAGGTTGAGGAGCTTCGGAGGCCCATAAAAACGAACATATGTTCGGTTGGTATTAGTGATGCTTAGATTGCGGGAGCGGTGGCCGTGACCCAGCTGACGACGGCACTGAGGGCGCTTGATACCGGCTAGAATATTCTGAGGTAAGGAGGGCGTTATTTATGAGTGATCCCCGGAAAAAAGTTGGACGTCGTGCTGCACCGAGTTCGGCACCTGCCCCTGCACCACAGGATCGGGACACTCCGATCGCCCGTGAACTTCGCGAGGATTTCAAGCGCCTTAAGAAGGTAAAAGCGAGTAAATTCCAGAAGCCGGAGCATACTCGTGTTGTTGCGGTGACTAATCAAAAGGGTGGCGTTGGTAAAACCACGACCGCTGTTAATATGGCGGCAGCCCTTGCTCTTAACGGTATGCGAGTGTTGCTTGTTGATGCTGACGCGCAGGGGAATGCTTCGACCGGCTTGGGAATTAGCCCGCAAGAGGAACGTACTGACGTTTACGAAGTATTCAAGGGTGAAGCTAAGCTCGAGGATGTTCTTATCGAACTTGAAGAGATCCCGAATCTCTACGTGGCACCCTCGAGTATCACCTTGGCCGCGGTTGATTTTGAATTAGGCCAGGTACCTGGGCGGTACTCTATTTTGCGCGAGGCGATCCGGGAAACTATGGATAGTTTTGCGGAGCAGGGTAAGGCCTTTGACTTTGTATTCATTGACTGCCCCCCAAGTATGGCGTTGTTACCGGTAAGTGCGTTGGTCGCGGCTGATGAGGTGCTGGTTCCTATTCAGGCTGAGTTCTATGCTCTCCAGGGTGTAGCTCAATTGGTACAAACGGTTGAGGATGTGCGCTCATCACGAAACGAGAAGCTGCATATCTCGGCATTTATCGTGACCATGGTAGATACTCGCACAAATCTTGCGAAAGACGTATCGGAAGAAGTGCGTTCACACTTCGGTGACCGGGTGCTTCATACGGAGATTCCCCGATCTGTGGCGGCGGCGGAAGCGCCGTCTTTCGGGAAAAGTGTTCTCACCCATGACCCTCGAAATCGCGCTGCCATCGCCTATCTTGCGGCAGCAAAAGAATTTTCAGCTCTCTCATAGTTAGGAATCATCGTGGCAACTCGTAAACGGCGCGGTTTAGGTAGTGGACTCGGGGCCCTCATTCCACCGGAACAGGCAGAGAATACTGAAAGCCCAATCGACATCTTTTTCGGAACTGTGAAGAAGAAGGATGAGAGTTCGCATAAGGATGAGGATTCGGAGAGTTTCAGCAGCGGTCAAGGTGGTATTCCGTCCGCTTCGGAGGAAGATCCCTTGCCCGCGGTGGATGTGCACCAGAAGGATCTCTCTGATGAGGTCAGTCCCTTAGACCTTGGATATGGTACAGCAGGAGAGAATGTTTCACGTGAAACATCGGGCGGCTCTCGGCGTGTAGCTTCGAAACAATCGGCTGATATGCCAAAGAAGAAACCTGCCAGTAAAAATTCCAAAACTGATGGCGTCCTATCAGAATCAAAGAGTGATAGTGGCGCGGCTGGCAATGTTTCACGTGAAACATCAGAGGATGCTGACCTTGTTGCGGTTCCCGGTGCGACCTACGGCGAGATTGATGTAACTATTATTGTTCCCAATCATGCGCAGCCTCGTACCAATTTCGACGAGGATGATTTAGAGGAACTTGCACAGTCGATTAAGGAAGTAGGCGTTCTACAGCCTATCGTTATTCGGCCACTGAGTGAGCCTTTGGATGAGCAGCCAGATGCGAGGTACGAGCTCATTATGGGTGAACGCCGCTGGCGTGCGAGCCAGCGGGCTGGCTTAACCCATATTCCCGCTATTATTCGGCGTACCTCAGATGAAGATGTGCTGCGGGACGCTCTTCTGGAGAATTTACACCGTGCAGATCTAAATCCGCTAGAAGAAGCTGCTGCTTACCAGCAATTACTAGAGGACTTCCAATGTACTCAGGATGAGCTCGCGAAGAGGATTGCGCGGTCACGCCCGCAAATTACTAATACCTTGCGACTTTTGAAGCTCCCCGCTTTAGTACAGCGGAGAGTTGCGGCGGGCGTGCTATCTTCAGGGCATGCGCGTGCGCTTCTTGGTCTCGCTGATGCTGGCGCTATGGAACGCCTTGCCCAACGGATCGTTGCGGAAGGACTTTCCGTTCGTGCTGTGGAAGAGATTGTCGCCCTCGGTGATGAATCAACGCCGGCGGCACCGCGCCGAGCTCGGGTCAGGCGCTTTGAACACGAGCTAAATTCCGTGGCCAACCAATTGGGTGATCGCCTCAATACGCGGGTCAAAGTCGATATGGGCCGCACGAAGGGAACTATGCGAATCGATTTTGGTTCTCTCGAGGATCTCAATCGGATTTTGAGCGTTCTGGCACCGGATGTGGAGGGCGTCAATCTTCCTCATGAAGATAGTAGCGAAGCATAAACCGCTGAGCTTTCTTGTTACAGGGCAATGTTTCATGTGAAACATTGCCCTGATTTATATTCGAATGTTGGCAACGTGGCATTTCTTAGATCGGGGTCGTGGTGCTTGGTGCGTGGCGGTACTTCCCTCATGTTTCACGTGAAACATATCCGATGCCGGCTTTAAATCGGTGATGATGCTGTGATTATGGAATAGCGCTAATGGCGGCTTTAAAGGAAGCGGGCAATGTTTCACGTGAAACATTGCCCGCGCCATGGGGATATCCCCAATATAACTATTGTTACTACTTTGCCATATCGGGAAGGTCTTCCGGTTCACTAAGATCTCGCCCAGCGGCACGGTGCAAAATTTGCAGGTAGAGAGATTCCGGAGTTGTCTCTGTATCTCGCGCGTATGCTTCAACGGCTTGGGGAAGCAACGATGTTTCCGTCATGCCCGGAGCGATATTCACGTCGATAACGTACGGAATGCCATCTTTTATGATGAGGTCAATACGGGAAACATCGCGAAGCCGAAGAGTGGTATGCGCTGTGAGGGCAGCATCTGCAACCCGGATTTTCTCTTCTTCGGAAAGGCGCGCAGGTACGTAGTACTTAGCGCGCCCAGCGAAGTAGCGTGCATCGTAATCATAGGGTCCATCGGTTTCAATTTCTACCGGCGGGAGCGCGATAGGACCGTTAGCTCCGTCAATAACGGAAACGGAAACTTCAGTTCCTGCAATAAAGGTTTCGACATGCGCCTCTTCCCCATAAGCAAAGCAATCAACCATGGCACGAGGAAGATCACCAGCTTTATTAACGATGGTTACCCCCAGGGCCGAGCCCCCCAAATTAGGTTTCACCACCAAGGGGAAGTCATAGCGTTCCCCAAGAAGCTCAAGAATAGGTGCCACCCCGACTTCTCGGAAAAGAGCCTCCGGGAAGCTCACTGACCACGGAACGGCAAGTCCGGCATGGCGCAAAAGCGATTGTGCAACCGTTTTATTAGAGGCAATGCGGGCGGCGTTCGCCGTCGACCCTACAAAACGGTACCCGCTAAGAGAAAGCAGATCTTGAAGCGCGCCATCTTCTCCGGTCGCACCATGCACCAACGGCCAGACCACCGTAGGATTCATGGAGTTGAGACGCTGGAGCAAGGTCGCGTCAACATCGAGGACCTTGACCTGGGCACCCGCTTCGCGTAGCAGTGTTGCGAC
Source organism: Actinotignum sp. UMB0459 (assembly GCF_051905915.1). Lineage (NCBI taxonomy): Bacteria > Bacillati > Actinomycetota > Actinomycetes > Actinomycetales > Actinomycetaceae > Actinotignum > Actinotignum sp. UMB0459. The sequence continues at coordinate 34,673 of NZ_JBQAIK010000014.1, forward strand.
CCGCCGCCCCGAACTCAGCGACACATCGCGTTCGTGTGTAAGACCACCGGCAAGAATAGCAACGGTAAGAATATTGTCCATTTTCCCTCCGGACTTCACTCTACTCATCGTCTTTGAGAATCGATAGCAATCGAATTACTTCGTTGCCCGTGGCGAGGAATCATCCACACCGAACATCTGAACCAAGTCATTTTCCTGGCCGATAACTTCTCCGAGCCTCCGAACGCCTTCCGTAATACGTTCCGGGGTTGGGTAGCAGAAGGACAACCGCATATGATCCGAACCTTGACCATCAGCAAAGAAAGCGGTTCCCGATACATATGCGACCAGGTTCTTCACCGCACGAGGAAGCATCTCATGCGCATTGAGACCGTTAGGAAGTTTCACCCAGGTGTAGAAACCACCCCGAGGCTTATTCCACGTGCACATGGGCATGTATTTCTCAAGAGCTGCTTGCATAGCTTGACCACGCTCAGCGTACATACCCCGATATTCCTTGACCTGCTGATACCAGTCGTAGGTGCGCAGATATTCCGCGATGGCAAGCTGACCAAAAGTGGTTGGGCACAGGATCGCATTTTCAGCGGCGAGGGTGAGACGTGCACTCAGCGCAGCAGGTGCCAATGCCCAGCCGACGCGGAATCCCGGCGCGAAAGTTTTGGAGAAGGAACCCAAGTACACCACGCCATCCGGGTTGAACGTTTGGATAGCAGGGATGGGATCACCATCAAAACCAAGCAGGCCATAAGGGTTATCTTCGACGATAAGAACATGATGGTTATCGCAAATATCAGCGATACGCCGGCGGCGTTCTTCGGATTGACTCACCCCGGCAGGGTTGTGGAAATTAGGGATGGTGTAGAGGAACTTAATTGGCTTTCCAACGGCTTCAAGATCCTTAATCGTTTCTTCAAGCTGCTCGGGAATCAGGCCATTGGCATCCATCTGCACGTGCACCACGTGAGCTTGGTACGCCCGGAAAGTTCCCAACGCTCCCACGTAGGAGGGAGCCTCAGCAATAACCACGTCGCCCGGATTAATAAAAATCTGGGAAACGAGATCAAGGGCCTGTTGGCTGCCGGTCGTAATATTGATGTCGTCCGGATGAGCACGAATACCTTCGGGGCGCATGACTTCCACGATCATTTCGCGGAGTTCTTCCGTTCCTTGGCCACCGCCGTACTGTAGCATTTTAGCGCCATTATTACGGATGAGCCGTGCGGTCATATCCGCGAGGAAGTCTAAGGGGAGACCGCTAATATTTGGCATACCCCCAGCAAGAGACACTACTTCGGGACGATTTGCGACGGCGAAAAGCTGACGAACCTCGGATTGCTTCATTCCTAAAGCTCGATCAGCGTAAACATTGTACCATGGATCAAGTCTGGTAAATCCGGGACCGGCGTGCTGCTCGCCCATACGTTCTCCTTCTCTTTTAACACACTAAGTGTGCCACGCTCGGGGCCGCGATAAAACAATGTTCGCAGGTGTGCTTTGCGCATCACTTTATTGCGGAGCCGAACGCGCTGAGTTCTTATGGGGCAGTAGCGTACCCGCAATGAAATGACCGTGTCAGCTCCATATTTATTCACGTTGTAAGCGACGGCCGAAAGGTGGCGGCAGTTCTGAAAGGCGGGCTAGCAGTTCAGCCCGGATGTCGAGTTTGGGAACTAATCCCGCGAACCGCGCATACTCCTCCCCTTGGTATACGAGGAGCAGGGTGGGCAGCCACTCGAGCTTTGGAATGAAAGCGCCTACTTCCTCCCACGGATGCTGCTGCATGTCCCGTGAGGCAAGATCCGAGGGGGTAATACCGCCATAACCCAAGGCTCGCTGGATCGCGTACGTTACTTCTTCGGATAGGTCAGTGAAATCTAGCCGATGTTCCGGGGCACCGCCCGGCAAGATGTGCTGGATATCGGCATCGGTAGTGGTGGCGGCTGTGCGCCGCGGACCAATCGGTGGTTCGGTAAGAACATCCAGGTTGATGCACCAGGCGTCGAAAGTTGCGTCCGGAATTAAACGATGGAGGTCGACGACGGTCTCCTCGAAAATGACGCGCATCGGCCGATCATAGGGAACCCACGAGGCAGTGTAGAGCAGCAGAGTAGGAACATCATGCCGGTAGGCGTTCATGGCACCTCCTTCTGACCGGGGTGGGCAGATCCCCAGCTCAACTATTTTAAATGCAGAACCAGCGAGGCGGACCTTTTTAACTGCCTCGCCGGTTCGAACATGAAGAGAAGCGCCGCCGTACACCGCATGCTTAGTTACAGGGGCTACCTTCCCTGGAATTACTCTGCGCTATTATCCGTGGCGGCGTGCTGCGCCGCGAGATTTTCAAGATAGCGTTCCGCATCGAGAGCCGCCCGGCACCCGGTGCCAGCTGCGGAAATAGCCTGGCGGTAGTACCGATCCACAACATCCCCGCAAGCGAAAACTCCAGGAACCGAGGTTTCGGTATGGGGGTGGTTGACGAGGATATAGCCGCCGTCGTCCAACTTAAGCTGCCCACCGAGGACCTCCGTACGCGGTAGGTGACCAATGGCGACGAAAAGACCAGTTACATCAAGATTGGAATCTTCCCCGGTCACGTTGTTGTGGAGGGTGATGGCGTTCATGGATCCGCCATCTTCTCCGCGAATATCGGTGACTTCGCTATTCCAGTGCATAACGATCTTGGGATCGGCCAGCAGGCGATCCGCCATAATTTTCGAAGCGCGCAGTTCATCGCGCCGGTGGATAACGTGCACCTTGGTTGCGAAGCGAGTGAGGAAGAGAGCATCCGTTACGGCGCTGTCCCCGCCGCCCACCACGGCGATTTCCTGATCTTTGAAGAAGAACCCATCGCAGGTGGCGCAGTAGGAAACCCCGCGGGAGGCGAACATAGTTTCGCCGTCCAAGCCGAGCTTTTTATAGGCTGAGCCGAGGGCCAAAATCACCGTGCGTGCCCGGAACTCTGATTCGTCGGTGCGGATGATCTTGATATCGCCGCTTAGGTCCATGGAGAGAGCGTCGTCGTACTCCATTTCGGCACCGAATTTTTCGGCCTGCTGCTGCATATTAGCCATAAGGTCCGGCCCGAAGATTCCATCCGGGAAACCCGGGTAGTTTTCCACTTCGGTGGTGGTCATAAGGGCGCCGCCGGCATCGATGGCACCGCCGATCACCAGCGGCTTGAGGCCGGCGCGCGCGGTGTACAGCGCGGCGGTCCAGCCCGCCGGCCCGGATCCGACAATGATGACGTCACGAATATCGCTCTCGGTCATGTTTCTCCTGTGTTCTTGTGAGTGAGCGTGCCGCGTTGTGCGAGCACACCGCTCCCCATCGGGCACAACATTGGGTACAACGTCCCGGAATGTGTAGCTATTCCCAGCCGGTTGTAAACACCGCTTACTTCACGCTAATTTCAGAAATCTGCAGCTTGAACTGGCCCGCCGCGTTCTTGGGTAACTCCGTGAACCACAGCACCACGTGATCACTGTTTACCGGCGTTGGTGCCGTGAGTGTTGTTTTCGCGCTCATGGTACCCTCCGTCACCACGGTACCGCCGCTGGGCTGCTCAGCTGTGGTATCACGCCACTGCACATGTCCACCCTGGCCGCTCAACTGCAAAGTGACTTCTTTGATAGTGGACGGCTTCGCCAGGCGCAGCTCAATCCCCATCCCCTCTTTGAGCAAGCCAAATTTTGGATTTCGCAGGTATTCCCAGCTAGCCCATTCCGTTGCCGGATTCTTATCGATAGCAAGCGGAAGGGTCTGCGGGTAGTCTTCATCCGCCTCACTCTTATGCGGGTTGAGAAGATTCGCTGAAACAATTTGCGGTGCCGTGGAGCTGGGCGTGGGCGCGGCACTCGCACTCGGCTGGGCACCCTGACCTTCCGAAGTTTGCGCATCGGCCGAAGCCGTGGGCGGGGCAGAAATAACCGGCGGCCGGGTGGAAACATCCGTGGGCCGGAAGAAGGTGGATACCGCGAAGTACAACGCCACCAAAACCAGCGCAATCGCGCCCACCACAATGAGCTTAGAAGAATCGAAAATGCGCGATCCGAGGGCGCGCCCGTTTTCCTCATCGGTAATAATCGGCCGCGAGGGAGCCGGTGGCCGGGTGGCGGGCTTACGATCCCCGCGGGTGCGGGCCGCTACCTTTGCCGGAGCGGCGCTTGCGCGTGCCGCCGCTGAAGCTGGGTGAATACGGGGGGATTCATCGCCCCCGTGAGGCGACCCGGTTCGCTCCTCGTCGGTGCCGCTCATAATGGAACGACGCTGCGGACTCGTCGCACTGTGAACACTGTTTAAAGCAACCGTGGGTGCGGTATCACTTTCATGTTCCGGGGCGGCACTTGCAGGTTCTGCCCCTTCGCGTTCTGTCTCCTTACGTTCTGCCGCAACACGCGCAGCCGCGGCGCGTTCGGCAGCTTCATTTTCTGCCGCCTCACGCTCGCATTCCTCCAGTTCACGTTCCGCTTCGCGTAGCGAGGGGAAATGCGGTTGGAATCGCGGCGTTGCGGCATCCTGAGCGACGCCGCCGCCAGCGGCATCCTGACCACCGTGGCTATCGATATGGGCCGCGGAAGTTTCCTCAGTCCCTGTTTCGCTCCGGTCGCGGTAAGCAGTGTTTACCTTACTTTCTTCACCGCGGAATTCTTCCGGTGATACCCACCGGGGGTGGAGCTCCACGTCAGGAGCTGCGGCAATACCCAATTCTGTATCAACCGCACCCTCGAAATTCGCTCCGGAAACTCCGGCGGGGTCCAATTCCTGGCTTCCAATAGCCGATGAAGCGGAGGTAGTCGCGGTGCTGGCAGATACACCTGCGGCATCAGGAGCAGTTTCGCTATCCGGCACTACTTCGGTAGCAACCGCAACTTCGATATCAGGTGCAGCTTCGGTAGCGGGCGTGGTCGCGGTATGAGGAGCGGTCTCACCCGCGTGGGTTATTTCCTCGGGTGCGGTAATCCCATCGGGTTCGGATGGCTCGCCGGCATGTGTACCGGACTCAGCAAGGGTCCCAGCGCCCACGTCAGGTGCTTCGGCTTCCGCACCGGTGGCAGCTGCGGCGTCGTCGCGCTCAGAATCAGCGGCGCCGAAGGAAACGTGACTCGAACCCAAGGTGACGCGGCCGATCGCGCCCCCGCGCACATGCCCGCCCAGCGGGTCGAAACCGAAACGGGAATCCCCGCCGCCGGGAAGCTGCGGCGCTACCAGCACCGGAGCGGGGAATTCACGCAGGTCAGGCCGGTTGAACGGGACGAGGCTGCGCAGCACTTCCCCGGGGGAGAGCAGGCGTTCGGGGGAGAGGGTGCGCCGGAACACTTCCCGAATGTCATCGGGGAGGGAATCATCGCGCGCCAGTGCCTCGAGCGTAGTTTCATCCGCCTGCGCGCCCTCAAGCAGGGTCGCCAAGAAAAGTACCAGGTCAGCGGCCTCGGCGTTATTGAGGCTGGCCGGATCGTATTCATCCGTCCGCGCACCGGCCAGAGCTGCGTCAATACCGATGCCATCCAGGTACACATCCCCGGCATCGCCCACTCGCACCCGCGAAGGAGTAATACGTAAATGCCGCATACCGCGGCCGGACACCTGGGTGAGGATCGCGGCGAGTTCACACACCACGGCCTTGGCTTGCTCGGGCGCGAAACCCTCCCCGTGCACATACCCGGTGAGCGAGGTGCCCAGCGGGATCTCACTCACCACGAAATTTTCACCGACGGAAAGCGTGCGCACGATATGCGCGTCGTCGAGCAGCCCGGTGCGCCGCGCCGCATCCAGCGCGTCCGCGCGCGTGGGAATATCCCCGATGAGCAGCACTCGCACCGCGGTGCCCAGCGCATCATCCACGGCATACCACTGTTCGGTACCCGCAATATCAAGTTGCTCCTCGTACAAATTCTCCAGGCGGTAGCGACCGGCGAGAGTCATGCCCCTGGTTCCGATGGCGCTCACAGTTCCTCCTTGCCGTGCCTCGCGGCCACATTACTCCTATGGTATTTCGTGTTCCTCGCGCAGTTTATCGACGGCGCGCGGCCCGGCTTCTTCCGCCGCGCTAGCCTCACGTAAATTGTGGAGATGTTTTTCAGGGTCGACGCCGCCCGAACGCCGCCCGCTGCGCAGACTGCGCGCGATCCCACCGAGCAAGAGCACCCCGAGCAGCGCGCCAATAATATACGTCCCCGTGGTTTCCCACCCGGCGCGCACCCGCACATTAATATCCTGAACCGCGCCGATCGGCGTACCCACCGGATCGGTCACCGCGGCCGTCACCGTGACATTCCCCGAACCGGAAGCCTGTACCGGCACCGCCACCGTCACCGAGGCGGCGGGCGGAATCGTTGCCGCAACGGGATCGGAGGGTACGATGCGGAAATCTTCAGCGCGTAATTCCACCACCGCGCCCACGGGAACGGGAAGGGAATTATGCACGTGCACGGGCAGATCCGCGCTTTCCGAAATGATATTGATCGTGGAGGAGGGCTGAACCGTGACGGCGCCGGCCATCTCCTCGGCCAGCTGCGTGAGCTGCGCGGATAGTTCCTCGCGCTGTGCGTGGTGGTCACGTAGTGCCACTCCCGCCAGCTGTGCGGCGTGATGGGTGACCGGCCCGGTGATATCTGCGGGCCGCGGGGTCAGGGCGGCCGTGGTGGAAATTGTGGTGACGTGCGCATCGCCACGGGCCAGCTGCGCTGCGGAAATCTCCCCGGGCAGCACGCGCTCCTCGGGAAGCTGGGCACACCCGGCCGCCGGTTTCGCAAGAAGGTCACCGGCTGGCGTGGGCGCCAACCACGGCGCGCTCGTAAGAGCACCGAGCGCAGCCCCGATATCGCGATCCGGCAAAGCACCGGCCCGCGCCAGCGCGGCACTTTCCGGCCGATCCACCAGCACCACTTGGGCGCGCGGTGCGGCGGGCAGCTCCCGGTAGGTCGCCGCCGAGAGCGCGAGGGCTGTTTGGCGGGCGTCCATGGCGGAGAGGCGGCTCCCGGAGGCTTCCGGCAAACCTTCCCCACCTCCGGAGGCCAGCGCATTCGCCTCGTCCAAGCTGGGCAAATATCCCTGCACCAGGGCGGAGAGCACGCCGTCCGCGCGCAGCGCCGCGGCCTCATCCTGATCTACTGCAACCTCATTAGAACCCGCCGCGGTTTCGTCCGCGCCGGCCTCGGAATCCGCATCCGCAACGTCCGTGCCTTCCGCGCCGGCACCGCGAGCCTCGCTCAAAGAACACGTTGTAGCTCCCTCCGCATCGAGCGGAATATTCACCCGCCCGCTCGGGCTGAGCCAGGAGGCATGCGCCGCGTCCACATCGGTGGTGATGAGCGCCGCGGCACCCGCATCGCGCAGCGCCCGCGCGGTGGCCCGGTCCACCCCCAGCGCCGTCACCGCAATATCCGAACGCGCCGCAAAGCCGGAAGCCAGCGCCGCCTGGACCGCGTCCTGCCGTGCCAGGGCGAGCTTATCCGCGCGCCCGGCATGGGTGAGCGCGGCGGCATCCACGTCCGCACCCAAACCGAAGAACACGCTGGTCCCGGCCGCGGATGCAAAATTGCGCAGCGCGACCCGCTCCGAATCACCCGCGATAAGAAGCGGGTCGACGGCCGCACTCACACCCGGGTGCGCAAAATACTCCAGGGTACTGAGGCGATGGGGTAGCTGCGCGGCCTCCGGTGCGGAACTCGAAACAGAAGGCGGTGCCGAAGAACCGGGTGCGGTGCTCGGGGCCGACGGCGCAGCCGGGGCACTCGCCCCCTGGGATGCTGCCGGCGCGGATGGCGCGGCGCTCGCACCCGGATCGGAAGCGGAGGTGCCGTTCGCTACGGCGGTGCTTTCCGAGGTGGCGGAAGGGGTGGTTGGCGAAGCAGCGGCCGTGCCGGCCGAAGTTGAAGGTACAGGTGCCACCGCCGGCGGCTGCGGGCTGGCCGCGGGTGCGGGTCCGGTAAGGCTGGCGTAGACCTGCTCCTCGAGGGCCGGGGTGCTACCCACATCGCTCAGGGAGCGCGTAACCGGCACAATCGCGCTGATGGGGGCGGGCGCGGCGTCGTCGCCCGGAGCGGTGACGATAAAACTACGGTCCGTTGCCGTTTCCCCATCCACCACGGCACTCACCTGGACCCCGCGGGGCCCCCACTCGGCGGGAATCCGCTCCCGCGGAACCGAAAAGGTAACGCGGGTGGACGTTCCGGGCGCAATATCCGCATCCGGGGTGAGGGTGTCATAGAGGGCCAGGCCGGCGGGCTCCGCGCGCATGAAGCTGAGCACCGCGCTGCGCGAGGAGGGGACGTAGCGCTGGATATAGAGCGAGACCGAATTAAGATGCCGTGTTTCCGTGGTGGAATTCGTCACGGCGGCGGTGAGGGTGAGGGTGGCGTCCTTACCGAGAACCGGGGCACCTACGTCCACGATCTCCACGCTGGGTGCGGAGGCCGGACGTACCGGAAGAGCTTGCGCGCTCAGCGGCCCCCCGGCGCCCAGCGGCACCCAGGCAGCCACCAGCCCGGCAAGCGCGCCCCGCCACATCATTCCTCCCCCGCGAGAATCGCGCGGGCCGAGGCCACAATACGGCGTTCATTAGGATAGGCCAGCCGGGATGCCACGCGATCCAAGCGCACCCATTCGGCCTTTTCCGCTTCGTGATCCGGGTCGTTATCAACGGTGATATGCCCGGTGATTCCCTCCAATAAAAAGTGGTGGACAACTTTATGGACGCGGTGGTTGGTGCCGGAGAACCAGTAATCAATAGTGGCTAAATGCATGAGCACCCGCCCGGTAATCCCGGTTTCTTCCGCGATTTCCCGCACGGCGGCTTCTTCGGGCGTTTCATTGCCCTCCAGGTGCCCTTTGGGGAGGCACCATTCCAGCCGCCCGCCGCGGTTACGCCGCGCGATAACGGCCACGTAGGCTTTCCCGCCGCGCACCCCGATAACGATTCCCCCCGCACTCGTTTCGTTCACCACCGGAAGAGAGTGGCGCCGCGCAGAGGCCTGGTGTGCGGCAGCGGCGCGCCTCCAGGATCTACGGCCCCCGAACTTGGAGGGCAACGGTGCTGACTTCGACATACCTCTAACACTACAACTAACGGTCAGGGCCCCCGGATGTGGCAACCTTTAAGGGTGACCACTTCTCAACAGACTCCGCAGACTCCGACAATGGACGATATGCCTCCGGGCCAGCGCCGCGCCCTCCTGCTCCTGGCAGGCCAGCGCGCCCTGGCGAATCTCCCGGACGACATCTTGCAACTAGCTTCTATCTTCTCAGATCACGGCGAAGAATTGGCCCTCGTGGGCGGCCCGGTTCGTGATGCTTTCCTCGGTGCACCCATTCACGACTTCGATTTGACTACCTCGGCGCGCCCGGAAACCACCGAAAAACTCCTGGCCCGGTGGGGAACCACGTGGGATATCGGGCGTGAATTTGGCACGGTGGGGGCGCGGCGCGGTGACCTCGTCGTCGAAGTAACAACGTACCGTTCCGATACGTACACCATCGGTTCGCGCAAACCCGATGTGGATTTCGGTGACAACCTCGAAGGTGACCTTACCCGGCGCGATTTCACCGTCAACGCGATGGCGGTGCGCCTGCCCGGTCTCGAACTGGTGGATCCGTGCGGCGGGGTGGCCGATCTCCTCGCCGGGCAGTTGCGCACCCCCGTCACGGCCGCGCAGTCCTTCGATGATGATCCGCTGCGGATTATGCGGGCCGCGCGGTTCGCGGCGCAGCTGCGTTTCGATGTGGCCCCGGATGTTATGCGGGCGATGGAAGATTACGCCGAGCGCCTCGAGATCGTCTCGCAGGAACGTATCCGCGCCGAACTGGAGCGCCTCATGACCGCCCCGGCTCCGCGCCGCGGCATTGAGCTGCTTGTCCATACCGGCGTGGCGGAACGTGTGCTGCCCGAAATCGCGGCGCTCACCGATACCGTGGACGCCCAGCACCGCCACAAGGACGTGTACCAGCACACCCTGCAAGTGGTGGATAACGCCATCGCGCTGGAAGATGAGGAGGTGCCCGGGCCGGACCTCATTCTGCGCCTGGCCGCGCTGTTCCACGACATCGGCAAGCCTGCCACCCGCCGTTTCGAACGCGACGGTTCGGTGACTTTCCGCCACCACGATGTAGTGGGCGCGAAAATGACCCGTGCGCGCATGCGCGAACTGCGTTTCGATAAAACGACGACGAAAAGCGTGGCGCGCCTCGTTGAGCTGCACCTGCGGGCTTTCGGATTTGGCGAACACGACTGGACCGATAGCGCGGTGCGGCGCTTCGTGCGCGATGCCGGGGAACTCCTCCCGCGCCTGCTGCGCCTCATCCGCGCCGATATCACCTCCCAGAACCGGCGCCGGGTGGCGCGCCTGCACGCCGCGAATGACGAACTGGAACGCCGCATCGTTGAGCTGCGCGAACGCGAGGAACTCGAGGCGGTACGCCCCGATATCGACGGCACCCGCATTATGGAATTGCTCGGCCTCGAACCCGGCCCGCAAGTGGGCAAAGCCCGCCAGTACCTCCTCTCCCTGCGCCTGGACGAAGGCCCGCTAGGTGTGGAAGAAGCTGAAAAGCGCCTGCTGGAATGGTGGGACGCCCAGTGAAACTCGTTGGTGATCTGCGCTCCCTGGCCCGCTCGCGGGGATTCCTCAAGCTGCTGTCGGTTCGGCTCGTCACCCAGTGCGGGGACGGCATGTTCCAAATCGGCCTGGCCTCCCTGTTCTTCTTCAACCCGGCCGCGAACGCGGATGTGCACGGGGTGGCGCTCTCCCTCGTGGTGCTGCTCCTACCTTTCTCCCTGGTCGGGCCTTTCACCGGGCCGTTTATTGACAGGTGGCGCCGCCGCCAAATCCTGGTGTACGGCAACCAGATCCGGGCCGGGCTCACGGTGGCGCTGGTGGTCACTACCCTGGCGAATATTGCGTGGCTCACCTACGTGCTGGCCCTCGTCACCCTCGGGCTCAACCGGATTCTCCTCGCGTGCATGAGCGCCGGGCTGCCCAATGTGGTGGAATCGCGCGAGCGGTTGCTCGTGGCGAATTCCCTGGTGCCGACCCTGGGCGGGGCCTCCACCGCGCTGGGCGCGATTCTGGCGTTCTTTTTGCGCCTCGCGCTGCCCGGAGAAGAAATGCAAAAAGTGGGGGCGCTGGTGTGCGCACTGGCGCTCTACCTGGGCGGATCGGGGGTGGCGAGCCTGCTGGGGCGCGACGAACTGGGCCCGCATACCCGCCCGCGCGGTTCGTTCGGCACGGCGCTCGCGCAGGCGGCCCGCGACCTCGTGGCGGCGCTGCGCTACCTTATTGCCCGCCGCACCCCGGCCGCGGCCCTCACCACCATGTCCCTGCACCGTTTCGTCTACGGAATGCAGTTCATCGCCATCGTGCTGGCCGGCCGTAACCTCTACGCCGACCCGGCTAATGCCGATGCCGGCATCGCCTACTTCGGCATGCTGCTCGGCATGATGGTCCTCGGGCACGGGGTTTCCATTATTCTCACGCCTCTCGCCCACGAACGCATGAGCCCGAGCTGGTGGGTGGTGTGCGCGCTGGTGGGCGGCACCGCCGGGCAGGCGATTATCGCGGCGACCACGGACCTTGGCTGGGTGATGGCCGGGCTGTTCATCTTCGGGATCGGGGTGCAGGGCGCCAAAATCGCGGTGGATACCATTGTGCAATCCGATACCGCGGATACTTTCCGCGGCCGCGCCTTCTCTATTTACGACGTCCTCTTCAATATTTCCGAATGCATCGCGGCCGGGGTGGCGATTCTCGTCTTGCCGAGCATCGGATGGTCGCGCGAGGTGCAGCTCGCCCTTATCGTCATGGTCTGGTGCGTGGCGGGAGCGTACGCGCTTTTCGTGCGTTCCAGCGGCGGGCGGCCCACCCCGGTCACGCTGTAGCCGCTCCGCTCACGGTACGACGCCGCCACCGCGACCCGCCGCGGCACCTTGGGTGCGGGGCGCGGGCAATCCGTGCGGAGCGCGGAAAACTGGCAAGATAAGAAGTAAATGACCCGGCGCGCATCCGCCACCGGGACTCCCACCAGGACGGAGGATCCTATGGCCGCCACTCGACCAGGTGATATTCCACGTGATCGTATTGCCCAGGCTATTGACACCCTGCCCACCCAGGTTGCTGGCTCCCGGGCGGGCAACGATAGCGGCGGTGAGGAGAGCGCGGGCGGTGCGGCGTCGTCGGCTATAGGACGGGCAAGCGATGCGGAGAATTCCGGCGCCGGTGAACAAAGCGGCTCCGGGAACTCGGAGGTGAACCGCGGCACGGATGCGGGTCGCGGCGAGGATTTTGGGGTGAAGCTGCTGCACGCGGCGGCACTTCTCACCATCGTGTGCGTGGGCCTCTACCTCATTCACGATTTTGTGGGGCCGGTGTTCCTGGCTCTCACCCTGGTATTGACGGTGCGCCCGGTGCATCGCCTCCTCCTGCGCCACCACGTGCCGCGGTGGCTGTCCGGAACACTGACCGTCTCCATTATTGTGGTGGTGCTCCTCGCGGTGGTGGGTTTGACGGCGTGGTCTCTGGCCGGACTGCCGCGCACCCTCATGAGCTACGAAGATAAATTCACCAAGCTTTTCCAAGACACTATGACCTGGCTGGAAAGCCTGGGTTTGAGCACGGATCAGCTCAGTCAGCGCCTGGGTGACGTGCTCAATATGGACACGATTATTTCCCTGCTCAGCCAGGCATCCGGGGCGCTCATGAGCGTGGGGAGCCTCATGTTTGTGCTGGCGCTCGCGATTTTCTTCATCACGATTGACACCCTGTCCGTGCCGGCGCGCGCCCGTATCGTGCGCGATCACGATCCGGATCTCTACCGTGCCCTGGCCTCCTTCGAGGGGCGGGTGCGCCAATACTGGCTGGTGGCCACCCTCTTTGGTTTGCTGGTTTCCACCCTCAATTATTTCGTCATGATGTGGTTGGGGATTCCGCTGGCACTGGCCTGGGCGCTGTGGACCTTTGTTACGAATTACATTCCGAATATTGGTTTCATCCTCGGTGTGATCCCGCCGGCACTCATGGGGCTGGTGGATAGCGGGCCGGCCACCGCGCTGTGGATTCTGGTGATTTTCACCTTCCTCAACGTCACGATTCAGGGCGTGCTGCAGCCGAAGATCGTGGGGGACGCGGTGGGATTGTCCACGACCGTCACCTTCCTTTCGCTGCTGTTCTGGGCGGTGGTGCTCGGACCGCTGGGAACGATCCTCGCGGTTCCGCTCACCTTGTTTATCAAGGCGATTTTCGTGGATTCTTCTTCGCGTTCGCGCTGGGTGGAGGCTTTCCTCGTGCCCGAATCGAATGCGAAAACTCGCGCGGAGCGCGGCGTCTACGATCTTGACGAACCGGTCCGGGAAATTTACCGTGATTTCACTTCGCGGGATTCCGAGGTGCGCACCAAGATGCGGGATCTGCGGAAGATTTCGCGACGCCGCAAGAAAGGTATCCGCGGGTAGCTTGGACCACGCGGGTTAGCCACGAGCGTGTGACCTGAGGCAGACTAGATACGCGGCGCGACCGCGCGCCGGTAGGGAGTAACGATGGCTGGAACGCGAACGGGTCGGACACAGAAGGGGCGCGCGCGCACCACTACGGGGCGCAGCGCAGGCCCTGCGGGTCGTGCCGGAGCGCGCCGGGGCGGAACGGGCACGGGCGCGCGCCGCAAGCGCTCGCTATGGAATTATCCGCGCCGCGGCAAGGGGCCGATTCACCGCTGGATTCCCTCGTGGCGCTTCGTGCTCGGAATGTTCTTCACCCTGGGCTTCGGCGGGCTGGTTGCCCTGGTGACGCTCTACATTTTCCTGCCCGTCCCCAGCCCCGATGATATTGCGACCGCGGAAAAAACCACTCTCTACTACCGCGACGGCAGCACCGAATTGGGCAGCATGTACGAGGTGAACCGCACCCCGGTCCCCCTGGAATCCCTGCCCGAGTACGTGGGCAATGCAGTGGTTGCCTCAGAAGACCGCACTTTCTACTCCAATTCCGGGATTGACCTGGGTGGCATCGCGCGCGCCGTCGTCAATAATATTCGCGGTGGGGCGCGCCAGGGAGGCTCCACCCTCACCCAGCAGTACGTGGAGAACTACTACCTGGGCACCACCACTGATTACATCGGCAAGGTGAAAGAAGCCGTGCTCGCGGTCAAGGTGGACCGCAATTCCTCCAAGCAGGACATTCTGGAAAACTACCTCAATACTATTTACTTCGGGCGCGGTGCCTACGGGATTGAAAGCGCAGCTCAGAACTACTTTGGTATTCCCGCCGCCCAGCTGAGTCTGGATCAGGCCGCGCTGCTCACCGCGGTGATTCCGGCGCCCTCGGCCTGGGATCCGGCGGTGGATCCGGAGCGGGCCGCGCAGCGCTTTGATCGGGTCATTAACCGGATGCTTGAGGATGGCTATATCACCGCTGAGCAGGCCGCGGCCGCCACCATGCCCGCGACCATCGAGTATGTTGCTGCCAAGCAATTCAGCGGAACGAACGGTTACCTGCTGGCCGCCGCCCAGCAGGAGCTTATCGCCACGGAAAAGTTCACCGAGGACAGCCTCAACCGGGGTGGCTATACAATTGTCACCACACTTGACCCGACCATGCAGCAAGCCGCGGTCGACGTCGTCAATGCCCTCCCCAAAGATCGCCCGGAAAACAATTACGTGGGTATGCTTTCCGCGGATCCGTCCACCGGAGGTATTTACGCGATGTACGCCGGCGCGGACTACCAGGAACGCCAGCGCAATACCGTCACGCAGGATCGCGCTCAGGCCGGATCGACCTTCAAACCCTTCGGCGCGCTCGCGGCTCTCAAGCAGGGCAAATCCATCGACGGTACCTATTACAATTCCCCCGCGGAGCTGAAAATTGGTGATATCACCATTAGTAATTTCGACGACGCCAATATGGGAAATATCAATATGCGTACCGCCACCGCGAACTCGGTGAATACGTACTACGCGCAGCTCAACGAGGAGGTGGGGCCGCGTAATACCCGTGCCGCCGCGATTGAGGCCGGGATTCCGGAAACCACGCCGGGTCTGGATAATTCCCTCACCAATGTGCTCGGCTCGGCTTCCCCGACCAATAAGGAGCTCACCCAGGCCTTTGCCGGTTTCGCCAACCGCGGGGTGAGTGTGCCCTTGCATGTGGTTAGCGAGGTGCGCGATGCGCAGGGTACCGTGGTGTACCGCGCGGATACGGCCGGTAAGCGGGTGCTCGATCAGCGCGTTGCCGATAACCTCAACGAGTTACTCCAGGAACCCACCGGCCCGCGCGGGACGGCGGATCGGGCCGGGCGGCTCGGCTTCCAGGTGGCTGGGAAAACCGGAACCTCCACGGATCTGAAATCCGCGTGGTTCGTGGGCTACAACCCGAAGATTATTACCACGGTGAATATGTTCCAGATCGGGCCGAACGGTGAGGAAGAGTCGCTGGGCGGCTGGGGTGCCTACCCGTGGGGTATCGGCGGGAACGGCTACCCGGTGGATATGTGGGTGGACTTCATGAAGGCCGTTACCGGCACTATGGAGCTGCCGAAGTTCCCCGAACCGGAGCTTATTGGCGAGAAGCGCCCCAGCTTGCGGCCTACGCGCCTCGAACCGGTGGAAGAAGTAACGACGACGCCCGAACCGAGCGCGGAGCCAAGCGAGCAACCGGCGCCGGCCACCGAAGAGCCGGCACCCGAACCGAGCGCTACGGTGCCCCCGGAGCTGCAACCTACCCGGATGCCCGCCCCGCCCACGGAAACTATCCCGTTGCCCACCGAGCCGGCTGAACGCGAGCGCGTTCCCGGCGCGGTGGGGTAGGAGTGGGCTAGCGCGTTCCACACTCTCGAAGTGTTGGCCACCCGCGTTTTAGACTGACCTCATGAAAATCTATCCCTTCTGGGCGCGGGAGAGCGCCCCGGTATCTACCACGTCGGGGCCAGCCACGGTGGCGCAATGGGGCTGGTCCGCCAACTCGGAAGAAGAGGCGCAAAAAGTCGCGGCAGCGCGATTGCATCGCCTCGTTGATCGCATCGCTGAACTCGGTCATTTTCCCCGCGAACGCCAAGCTCGCGCGGAATACTATCCGGGCACCCCGCTGCGCGAAGAGATCCTGTCCGTCCTCAGCAGGGAGAACGGCACCCCTACCTGCGCGATCACCCGAAATCGCTACGGAGCAGAGGTTCTCAATACCGCAGATATCCTCATCGCGGATGTGGATGTTCCCGAATTAGAAGAGGTGGCCCGCGCGCGAGGCGGCAAACGGGCCGGCGGGCGAGCCGCAGGTTCTCAGAACAAACCCGGTTTCCTCGCCCGACTTTTCGGTTTCGGCGCGAAGAAGCAGGAGCGGCCCGCCGGCTCTGCTTTCGAGCCCGGACCGGGTGCGGCACCTGCTCTCGCACCGGAACCGGCATCGGTAACCGCGGCGAACACCGCTCCCGGTTCCGCCTCCATCCCGGGGCTCATCACCGAAACAGCGCCGGTACGCCAGCATATGATCGAAGCCGAACTCATTGCCTTTGATCGTATTGAACATTTCGCGCGTCTCAATGCGGCCTGGCCGATTTTCGTCTACCGCACTTTCAAAGGTTTCCGCGTGATCGTGGCTGTCGAGGGTATCGCCGCGGACTCCGGGGAAGCGCAGATGATCCTCAATCAGCTCGGTTCCGACCCGCTCTATATGCGGTTGTGCCGGGTGTACGAATCCTACCGGGCGCGCCTCACCGCCAAACCCTGGCGAGTCGGGATCGCGGCGCCCAGCGTGCGTTGGCCCGAGTACGATGCGTCGTCGGCGCTATGCGATCCGGCTGCGCGCGAGGAAATGTCACGGTGGTTGATGCGGTACGACGCCGCCCGCGCCGGCTACGCCACCACGCGCTTCATTGCTGCCTTCGGGCCTTCTCCTACCGGGCGCGCGGCGGAGATGGTGGCTGTGCACGCACGCGCTACCGGTGCGGAATCCGGCCTGCCACTCGCCTAGAGCTGGAGGGTGCCCGCCCACTGGTTGGCCACCGTATCGAGGTAGCCGAGGTGATCGTCGAAAAGCCCGGCGTACCTTTCGGTCATCTCCAGGGTGATGGTTCCTACCAGTTCGGTCCACGCGCGGATCACGGAGACGATGAGGCCGTCCGGTAGTTCAGCCAGCTCCGCATCAAGAGACCCGAAAGTCATGCGGATGCGCCACAGATCCACCCCGAGCGCCCGGGTTTCGGGGCCTGTCAGGGCTTTATTGCGCCCACCTTTGGCGATGCGGGCCAATTCGAGGGGGACGCGCAGGGCCGCGGCCGTGGTCATTTCCGGATTGGAAAAATCAATCGCGCTGGCCCCATAAATAAGGGAGAAACGATTCGGGTAATCAAGGGCCCAGGTGTGGGCGGCGCGCCAGGCCGCCACCCAGCGTTCCCGCCCTGACATTTTTTGATCCGCAGCCCGGCGCATCGCCCCGGCCAGGTCACGGTAGGCTTCGGCCGCCAGGGTGGTGAGGAGTTCTTCGCGGGAGCGTACGTGGCGGTAGGGAGCACCCGGGGAAAGCTCAAGGGAGCGAGCAATCGCGCGCATGGAAAGCTGTTCGGCCCCGGCGCGGTCAAGCTGCGCGCGGGCCGCATCCAACAGCTTTTCCCGCGTGGTGGGTGCTTCACCTTCACTCATAGCTCGCTCCTGTGTTTGTGCCCGGTAGGTCGCCACAATCGCGGTGGAGCGACCTAGGGAAAGTCTACCGTTCCCCATGCGTGCAGGGCCGGGATTCTCACGGAAATACGGGCGAAAAGGCGTGGGCCGCTCCATATTTAACCATCTGGAAAACAATGCCGGTACCGGCTAGACTGAGGGACTGACCTATCTGTTCGCGGGCGTCAGCATGCGGATGGGCGGGTCAACGCATAACCCTTCTGCCGCGGACGGACCGCGGCCGTTTAGACCAGAGGAGGTGGGTAGACATGCGTGAATACGAGATGATGATCATCCTTTCTCCGAACGTTGACGAACGTAATTTGTCGACCAACGTTCAGAAGCTGCTCCAGGTTGTCCCCAATGAGGGCGGCGAACTGGAAAAGGTCGATATTTGGGGCCGCCGGAAGCTTGCTTATCCCATTAACAAGCACTCGGAGGGCATTTACGTCGTCGTCGATATGAAAGCGACTCCCGCAACCGCAAGCGAACTTGACCGCCAGCTCGGCCTCAACGAGGACGTGCTCCGCATCAAGCTCCTGCGTCGCGACGAAAAGTAAACGTACCACCAGCGTAAGAACCGAATCTGAGAAAACAACGGGGTAAAAGGAGCGATTATGGCAAACGAACCGGTCATTACGATCGTCGGTAACCTCACCGCCGATCCGGAAATGCGTTTCACGTCAGGTGGTGTGGCGGTCGCGAGCTTCACGGTTGCTTCCACCCCGCGCAAGCGCAATGCCCAAACAGACCAGTGGGAAGATGGCGAACCAATGTTCGTGCGGTGCTCGGCGTGGCGTGACTACGCGGAGAACGTCGCTGAATCGCTGTCGAAGGGCATGCGCGTGCTGGTAACGGGCCGGCTGACGGTCAATCGTTACCAGACCCAGAACGGAGAACAGCGCGAAGGTCTGGAACTTCAGGTTGATGAAATCGGGCCCTCGCTGCGCTACGCCAAGGCCCAGGTCACGAAAACCAGTGGCGGCGGTAATTACAACCGCGGCAACCAGGGTGGCTACGGCCAGAACCAGGGCGCTCCGAGCGGTCAGGGCGGGCAGGGCTCCTACGGGGGTCAGGCCAGCTACAACGCTCCGCAGGGCGGCTCGGCTTACGATCCGTGGAGCCAGCAGCCGCAAGCCCCGCAGGGCGGTTCCGCTTTTGACGATATGCCCCCGTTCTAAATACGCGTTCTAGATTTCCGGGATTACGCACACACCAGTTATTGACATTTTGACTCGGGCCACTGCCCCGCGGCGCGCAGAAAAAGCGCGGTAGTTGCGGGAGCTTCGGTAGGCATGAGTCGCAGCAACACAAGGAGACAACTATGGCGAAGGGACATCTTCGCAAGCCGTTGAAGCGGAAGACCGCTCCGGTGAAGGCCATCAAGGTCGGCAATATTGACTACAAGGACACCGCTACGCTGCGCAAGTTCATTT
Source organism: Actinotignum sp. UMB0459 (assembly GCF_051905915.1). Taxonomy (NCBI): domain Bacteria; kingdom Bacillati; phylum Actinomycetota; class Actinomycetes; order Actinomycetales; family Actinomycetaceae; genus Actinotignum; species Actinotignum sp. UMB0459. The sequence goes on from NZ_JBQAIK010000014.1 coordinate 53,741, forward strand.
CGGACCGCGGCAAGATCCGCGCCCGCCGCGTGACCGGTGTCAACGTTCAGGAGCAGCGCAAGATCGCCAAGGCGATTAAGAACGCCCGTGAGATGGCTCTGCTTCCCTACTCGAGCAACGCTCGCTAAGGAGGCACATAATGAAGCTCATTCTTACGCACGACGTCGAACGCCTCGGCACCGCCGGTGACGTTGTCACCGTCAAGGACGGCTACGGCCGTAACTACCTGCTGCCGCGCGGCTACGCCACTCCGTGGACCAAGGGTGCTCAGAAGCAGATCGATCAGATGGCCGAAGCGCGCCGCAAGCGCTCCATCACCGATCTGGAAGCCGCGCACGCGCTGCGCGATGCGCTTAACGAAGCTGTGGTGCAGGTAAAGAAGGCCGCCGGTGAAAATGGCCGCCTCTTCGGCGCGGTGACCTCCAAGGACATCGCTGAAGCCGCTACCGAAACCGTGGGCAAGCCGGTGGATAAGCGTTGGATCACGCTGGCATCCCCGATCAAGTCCCTGGGCAGCTACACCGCTAAGGTGCGGGTGCATGAGGATGTCACGGCATCCCTCCAGGTGGATGTGCTGCGCGCACCCAAGAAGTAATAGCTGATAGCTAGTTCATCAGCACGCGAAGGCGGGGGAGAACCTTAGTGGGACTCCCCCGCCTTTGTGCTGCCGTCGCCTTTGTGCTGCCGTGCCCGCTCTCGCCTAGCTCCCTAGCTGCACCCACTTTTCCCCGCGCACCCGCAGGTACATGGGCAGCGCCCGGGCGCTCATGCACACCCCGGCATAGCCGATCCACAGCCAGATGAATCCCGTTTGCCCGGAGGTCCATTCCAGCAGTCCGAGCACCATCGGCCCGTACAGGGCGAGGGGGATAAACATCATCCACGCCAAGGTCGTGAGGTCGCCCGCGCCGATGAGGACGCCGTCGAGAATAAATGCAACCGAGGCAATCGGGAAAAATACCGCGATAACGAGGAGGCCCCAGAAGGCTAGCCAGCGCACGTCGCCCGCGGTGCTCATGATCCGCACGATAAGCGGCGAGGTGAGGACGGTAGCGGCCCCCAGCACCGCACCCACGCTCATGCCGCGCGTCAGGCAGCGCCCGAGCACTACCCGCAGGCGCGATTCGTCGCCGGCGCCGGAGGCTTGGCCCACGAGGATTTGGGCGGCCATGGCGAGGGCATCCAGCCCGTAGGAGGCGAAATTCCAGATGGTCATGGTGATTTGGTTCGCGGCGAGCGCTTCGGTGCCGAGTTGGGTCGCTCCGGTGATTTGCAGCAGGATAAGCACGCGCAGCACCGCGGACCGCACGATGAGAGGTACGGAATCGTGGAGGGCGCGGAGCACACCCACTCCGCGCGGCGCGAGCGGGGCGTGGTGCTCGCGCGCATGATGTACGACGACGCCGGTCAGTACTACACCCATAACCGTTTGCGCCGCCGCGGTACCGATTCCGGCTCCCGCCAGGCCCAGCCCGGCAGGGTAGATGAAAACAAAGTTGAGGGGAATATTGACGAGTGCCCCGAGTACCGAAACTTTGAAGGGCGTGGTGGTGTTCCCCAGCCCGCGCAGGGTTCCGGTGGCGGCGAGGACGACGAGCATACCGGGGAGCCCCGCGGCGGAAAAACGCAGGTAGCGTGCCCCTTCGGTGACGACGATTCCCTCTGCTCCGAAGATCTCCAGAATCTGGGGTGCCCAGATAGCTAAGACCGCGCCGAGTAGCACGCCCAGGGTACCGGCCAGCCAGAGCCCGTCCATGCCTTGGGAAAGGGCGGCTTTCATGCGCACAGCTCCCACGTAGCGGGCGGTGGCGGAAGTGGTGGCGTAGGCCAGGAAAATGCATAGCCCAACGAGGGTGGTGAGAATAGTGGAGGCGAGGGCGAGGCCGGCTAGCGGCCCGGTGCCCAGGTGGCCGACCATCACGGTATCGGTGGCAACGAGGAGTGGCTCAGCCAGGAGGGAGCCGAGGGAGGGAAGGGCCAGGCGTGCGATCTCGCGGTCGATAGCGTGCTTGGTGGTGGCGCGGTCGCCGGTGGGCCTGTTGGAATTGTTCTCGGGTGTCGTCACGTCCGCTAGCTTAGCCGAGCCCGGGTGAGGCCGCCGGTTTCAGGGCTGCCAGCCGCAATTGGCCTCAGCGGCACCCGTAAGCTCCCGGCCACCGGTACTTGAGGAAAGCCTCAACGTGAGCGACCTCACGGCCCATGAGTGTGGAGAACTTGGGGCCGCATCTTTCCACAGTTGTGGACAAACTTGGGGACGGAATACCGGGGATTTCCCCCACTCCATCCACAGTTGTGGATAGTTGTGGGTACAAATGGTGAACAATCCCCAAGCTATCCACAGTTTGTCCACCGGTTATGCACGGATCCACCGGCGTGTTTACACATCCGCGCGGGGGAATTAACTTGAAATTCACCTCGTAAACGCGTTACGAAAGCCAGTGGAGATCTATTGCCGAGAAAGGGAAGCTATGTCCGTCGTCAACAACGGTGCAAAGATGCAGGGGTCATCTTTTGAACGTACCCCTCCCCAAAATCTCTCGGCCGAACAATCTGTTCTGGGCGGAATGCTGCTCTCCAAAGACGCTATTGCCGATGTGGTAACCGTGCTAACCGCCGATGATTTTTACCAGCCCTCCAACGCCACGGTGTTCACGGTCATCCTTGAGCTTTTCGGGCGCGGGGAGCCGGCAGATGCCATTACCGTGGGCGCGGAACTCAAAAAACGCGGGGATCTGGAGCGCATTGGCGGGCTGCCGTATTTGCATACTCTGGTCGCCTCGGTACCCACGGCTGCGAATGCCGGGTATTACGCGAATATTGTGCGTGAACAATCCCAGCTGCGCGGCTTGGTGGAAGTGGGTACCCGCATCGCCCAGCTCGGCTACACCACTGACGGAGCGGATGTTATGGGTCTCATCAATATGGCCCAATCGGAGGTTTTTTCCCTCGGTCAATCGCGGGAGGCTACGGATTACGCCACGATGGCGGAAATCGTTCCCGGGCTGCTGGATGAATTGGAGAAAAACGCGGAACGCGCGGGCCAACTAGAAGGGGTGGCCACCGGGTTTATTGACCTGGATGCCAAGCTTAACGGTTTGCGCGCCGGGCAGATGATTATTGTGGCGGCCCGCCCGGGTGCGGGTAAGTCTACGCTCGCCATGGATTTTTGCCGGCAGGCTGCCATCCACAATCACCAGCCGGTGGTCTACTTCTCCCTGGAAATGAACCGTACGGAACTGTCCATGCGTTTGCTCGCTGCCGAGGCGGGAGTTTTCCAAGATCGCATGATTAAAGGTGAGATGACGCAGCAGGATTGGGACAAAGTCGCCGGCGCCGTCGAACGTATTTCTACCGCGCCGCTTATTGTGGATGATTCTCCAAATCTCACCTTGCCGGAAATCCGCGCAAAATCGCGCCGCCTCAAGCAGCAGCACGATATTCAGATGATTGTGATCGACTACCTGCAGCTTTTGGCTTCGGCTGGGCGGGTTCCAGAATCACGCCAGCAGGAAGTCTCGGAGTTTTCACGCTCGATTAAATTGCTCGCTAAGGAATTGGAGATCCCTATTATTGCGGTGGCGCAGCTCAACCGTGATTCGGAAAAGCGAAATGATAAGCGCCCCCAGGTGGCTGACCTGCGTGAATCGGGTTCTTTGGAGCAGGATGCCGACGTCGTCCTTCTTATCCACCGCGATGATATGTACCACCAGGATTCGGAGAAGGCCGGGCTCGCGGAAGTCATTATTGGCAAGCAGCGTTCCGGGCCTACCGGCACGGTGGAGGTGGCATTCCAGGGCCACTACGCGCGTTTCGCGAATCTTGCCGAAAACTAAATCCGAGCCGAAACAGTCGCGGGGGCGCGCTGCGCATATGCAACGCGCCCCGCGCAAAATACTATTTATTCCCGGTGCTGTGCCGGTGGGCTAGCTACGCCAAGCTAGCTGCCCGATCTAGCTACGCCAATTCAAGGCTGTCTCGCACCGCGGCCAGGAGGCGGCAGACGCGCGCCTGCGGCAGCGGCTCGGAGGAAAGCTGGTTCTCCACGTAGGAGAAGGAGATTCCGGTACCCGGGTCCGCGAAGGAAAGGCAACCGCCGCGCCCGTTGTGTCCGAAGCTGCCGCGGGAGAGCATGGGCTCGCGCTGGCTGCCCAGCTGGAAGACCAGCCCGTAGCGGGAGGTCGAATCACACAGGACTTCGTCGAAGCCTTCGGCGCGGGTGGCTGAAACCGCGGTGATGAGCTCGGCATCGTAGCGCGCATAGCGCCCGTCGCAGAACGTCGCGTAGAGGGTTGCCAAGGAGAGTGCGTCGGCATGCCCGTTAATAGAGGGCATTTCCGCGTCGAGGAAATGCGGATCGGTGATGGCCGAATCGGTGTCCTGCGGGGATTGGTAGGCGTAGGAGGTTGTGGAGTTCGGATCGGCCTGGGCCTGGCGCAGCGCCCCGCCCCAGCCCTGGGTGCGCGGGCCCCAGAAATGCTTGGCGATGCGGGAACGCTCGGATTCCGGGCAGCCAATCCACACGGACAGGTTGAGGGGCGCCCGGAAGTTTTCTTCCAGGTAGTGCTTCGGGGTGAGCCCGGAAACCCGCCGCACCAGCTCTCCGGCCAGGTAGCCCATGGAGAGCGCGTGGTAGCCGTGTTTGGTGCCGGGCTCCCAGCGCGGGGCCTGGGCCGCGAGCTCGGAGGTAATCAGGTCCCAATCGAAAAGTGCGCTCGCGGGCAGAATATGGTCAAAACCGGGCAGCCCGGCGGAGTGGCTGGCCAGCTGGCTCACCCGAATATCTTCCTTGCCGTTGGCGGCAAACTCCGGCCAGTAGTCAGCCACGCGGGCATCCGGGTCGATGAGGCCGCGCGCCACACAGTCCGCGAAGCAGATCCCGGTCAGGCCCTTCGTTTGCGAGAAAATAAGCTGCACCGCGTTATCCGGGTAGGGCGTGCGTTCCTCGATAGGATCTTCAACGACGGCGCCATCGGCCACCCCGCCTCCGGTATTTGCACCGGCGGGCGGATTCCAGCCCCCGTAAATATTGACCACGGGTTCGCCGTGCCAGAGCACCGCGATTTGCCCGCCGCGATCTTGGTTGGTGGCGATGGAGGCGGCGAAAGCGTCTACCACTCGCGCAAATTCCGGGGCGTAGGAGCCGCGGATGGAATCGCGCGCCTGCGTGAATGTTGTCATGGATTCCTCCTAGAGTGCGCCGAGGGTATTGACTCGCCCTCGGCAAGGTCCATATACGGGTGCGCGCTGGCTAGCTGCTCACGCATCCGGGAAAAGTAATACTCCTGAAATTCCAGCGCTTCAATCCAGAGGCGTTGCGCGCTGCGGGTGGCGCAGCGGTAGTGGCGCTCGCGGCCCAGGCGCGCCAGGTATCCGTCAATAAAATCAAGTTGTTCCGGGAGCGGCATGGCGTCCATATTGTGATACAGCAGGGTGTCGTGGATGCGGTAGACGCTGAAACGATCCACGTTATCGCAGTCGCCAACCGAGCGCGCCAGCACGCTGGCTTCTTCCGGATATTCGCGATGGCCGGGGTATTCGGGGGAATCTTCCGGATATTCGCTGCGGCCATCGGTGTGCATGGCGATGCCCTGGCAGATCTCCGTGACCTCCGCTTCCGGCATGCCTAGACTTGCCAAAAACGGGCGGATGATGCGTGCGCCGGCGCGGCCGTGGTCTACCGGGCGGGCGGAATCAAATTTCCCGACGTCGTGCAGGAGGCAGGCAATTTCTAGGGTATGTACCGCCAAGCCTTCTGACATGGCAACTCCGCGCCCGATGGCCGCCACTCGTAAACAGTGTTCATAGCGGTAGCGGCGGGCGCGCGGGCTGGCCGGGGCGCCTTCCAGGTGCTCACGCAGGAACGCGAGGGCGGGGCGTAGGTACGGATTCGTTGTCACGTTTCTATTGTGGCACGGCACGCGGGCTCCCTTCCGTACTTAAGTGCTACGACGACGCCGCTTGCGCACCCGGCGCGCCAGCACCCGCGCCAGGTAAATCCCCACCGCGCCCAGTTCCCAGATGAGGGCTTTCGGGGTGGTGGAAGGAGCGAGGCTGGCTCCGCGCATGACGGGGGTGAAGCGGTATTTCACGGCGAAATACCGGGCCCGCGGCACGTGCTGCCAGGAGGTCACGATCACCGCGGCGATGGTGCCATCGGGGAGCAGCCCGGGAATCGGAGTGCGCCCGCGGAGCAGCGCGGCGCAGTCTCCCATATTCTCTTCGGTGGTGCGCGAGTGGCTTTCTACCAGGAGCGCGCTGCGGGGTACTGCGCGGGCGGCAAGCCAGGAGGCCATGACCTGGGCTTCGCTGGGCACGCCGGGTGAGGCCCGCCCACCCGAGCAGATGAGGGCGGGGTGTGCCCCGCGCGAGCGGGCATAGCGATATTCAGCCAGCGCCCGCGCCAGGCGGCGCTTCAAACTACCGCTGGGCACAAAACCCACGCGGGTGTGCACGATCCGGCCGCCCAGCACAATAATGACCGGAACGGCCGGATCGATGCCGGGCATGGCTTAGTCCTGATCCCGGTAAGCGCCCTGCCACACGGTAGCGAAGGGGGTATTGGCTTCCACGCGGGCCTTAATGCCGGCGGTCACCATATTCTTCGCGCGCTGCACGGCTTCGTGGATCTCCACGCCCTTGGCCAGTTCCGCGGTGATGGCGGCGGCCAGGGTGCAGCCGGCACCCGAAACGCGTTCCTCACCGATCTTCGGGGCGCGGTAGACGGTGGCTTTCTCCCCATCCCAGAGAACATCCACGGCATCCGGGCCGGGGAAATCAATCCCGCCCTTGACCACCACGTACGTGGGGCCGAGCTCACCGATGCGCTTGGCGGCTTCGATGAGATCCTCCTCAGTTTCCAGCGCATCCAAACCGGAGAGGGTGCGTGCCTCAAAATTATTCGGGGTGGTGACGGTGGCGAAGGGAAGAATCTTGGTGCGCAGCGCATTATCGGTATCCAGCGCCTGGCCGGGTTCCTGACCCTTGCAGATGAGAACCGGATCCACCACCACATTGTCCCAATCCTGGGAAGCGAGCCCGGCGCGTACCGCCTCAATAGTATCCGGGTGGCCGAGCATACCGACCTTGGCGGTGCGAATATTCTGGGAGCGCAGCGCCGCTTCCATCTGAGCGCTGATCACTTCCGGAGAGACGGGCACGAAGCGATGGTTCCAGTTATTCTTCGGATCGAAGGACACGATACACGTGAGCGTGCCCATGCCGTACACCCCGAGTTGCTGGAAGGTTTTTAAATCAACTTGGAATCCAGCACCGCCGGTAGCTTCCGATCCGGCGATGGTGTATGCAAAATACATTCCGCTCCTTTTCCTTACGGGTTCCCGGCACGGTGACGTTCACCTGATATTCCGCCCCGGCCCATCGGGGCGTGACCTGCCTTTCACCACTTCTATGCTAGCGAAGGGCTACGACATCTTTATGGGGCGTTTTATGCGCTGGACACCAAATCCGAGGGCGTTAGCCCAGCTCATTCAGCTAGCGTGGCAGCAGTTATTCTCCGTTTCGCCGGAAGGTATCCGGGTGGCGCCCGGTGCGCCCGGCTTCGAAACGATCCATATTGTCGATTTCTTCCGCTTCTTCTTTGAGGAGCATGTACTCCAAGCAGGCCAGGTTTTCAGCCAGGTGCGCGGTGGAGGATGCCCCGGGGAAAACGATTCTCCCGCGCGAGAGGTGCCAGAGCAACACCAGTTGGGCAACGGTGCATCCCTTAGCTGCCGCAAGCTCGGCAAGCACGGCGTCGTCGTTCACAGCGCCGCGCGCCAGCGGCGCCCACGCTTCCACGCGAATCCCGGCGGCGGTGCAGTACTGCGTGACTTCGGCGTTCTGGAAATAGGGGTGCGCTTCGATTTGGTTGACGGCGGGCTGGATATGCGCGGCGAAACGCAGCGCTTCGAGGTGGTGACGCTCGAAATTGGATACGCCAATCGCCAGGGCGCGTCCGTCGGCCACGAATTCCTCCATGACCTGGTACGCCTCCACGTAATCGCCGCTGAGCATGGGCCAGTGGATGAGGAAAAGATCAACGTAATCGGTGCCGAGCTCCGCGAGTGAACGCGCGAACGTTTCCCGCACGGCGCGCGGGGCGTGATTGGGGTTATCGAGTTTCGTGACGAGGAAAATATCTTCGCGATCCACGCCGGATTCCGCGATTGCCTGGCCGACCGCGGCTTCGTTGCCGTACATTTGCGCGGTGTCGATATGCCGGTAGCCCATGGCGAGTGCCTCGCGCACGGCCCGGCGCGCGGTGGCCTCGTCCATGCGGTAGGTTCCGATTCCCAGTTGCGGAATCCAATGGCCGGAATTGAGGGGAAGGAGCGGGATTGTTGTCATGGCTCTATTCTTGCAGAAGGTACGACGGCGCAGCCGCACTCTGGCACCCGGCCAGCTACTCTAACATTGTTAGAGTAGCTTTAGAGTAGCTTCGGGAGAGCCCGAGAAAACGTTGCTATGGCGCGGATTTCTACTCTCACACCGGATGTTAGAGTACTTTAGAGTAGATGTGAGAGTAGCTGTTATAGCTACCAGGAAGCCGCGAGCCACCCGCCCCGGCGCCCGGGTGGCTTACTCACAGCTCAGAGCGAATCGATGGCATTTTTGGCGGTCACCAAATCCGCGCCGGTGCGCTCGCGGTAGGCTTTGATGGCCTCGACCGTGCGCCCACTGGCAGCCAAAGCACGTTCTTCAGCGCTGACCCCGTAGTCAGCTGCGGCGTCGTCGCCCGAAACAGTTCCCAACCGCGCCCGCAACTGCGCGATAACCGCGTGCAGGCGTTTATTTTCCTTCCGTAAGCGCTCAATTTCCGCAGCTTGATCGAACCACTTACCCACAGTTCCTCCTCGAACGTGCCGCCTTCGCATTGACCGTACGTATTTATTATTCTAACTTCGCGCCCGTCGCGGCCCCGCAGAAATGAGAGCTACCGTACAGCCGGCGAGAACTGCGCCTCGCTCAGGTAATCTTCACGGTATGAGCGCGGTTACCTATCGTTTTCAGGGCTACACAGTCATCGAGCACCGCATCCAGGTGCCCCTTGATTACTTTGGTGCGTTCACCGAGCTGCCCCCGGATGAAAATATCGCCCATGTTCCCGCTACTATCACGGTGTTTGCGCGGGAAATCGTGCGGGCCGGCCGCGAGGATGCGCCGCGATTGGTGTATCTGGAAGGCGGGCCGGGTCACGCGGCACCGCGCCCGGCGGGGCTGAGCGGGTGGCAGGACCTGCTACTCAACCACTATCGCCTCGTCCTGCTCGATGAACGCGGCACCGGCAATTCGTATCCGCTTGATTCCCTCACCATTACCGCGGCCGGCAGTCCCGCCGCCCAGGCAGCGCTGCTGTCCTGTTTCCGCCAGGACTCTATTGTGAACGACGCCGAACACCTGCGCCGCCACCTCCAAGGCGATGAACCGTGGAGCGTGCTGGGGCAAAGCTTCGGGGGTTTCGCCGCGGTTTCCTATCTTTCCTACGCACCCGTGGGGCTGCGCGAAGTCATGATCACCGGCGGGCTACCCAGTCTGGACGAGGGCCCGCAAGCCGTGTACCGGCAGACTTTCCCGCGGCTGGCCGCCCGGCACCGCGCCTATTTCGAGCGCTACCCGGATGACGAAGATACCGCCTGGTATATCGCCACCCACCTGGCGGATGTGGAAGAAATTCTGCCTACCGGGGAGCGCCTCACCCCGGCGCGGTTCCGCCAGCTCGGCCAGCGCCTCGGCTTCACCCACGGCTTCGAGCAGCTCCACTACCTGCTTGAAGACCCGGTCTGGTCCTTCCGCGGGCAACGCCGGTTGCGTCCCGGTTTCCTTCAGCGCGTGGGCGAAGCGGTGTCCGCCGCGCGCGCCCCGCTCTATTTCGCGCTCCAGGAAGCCATTTATGCACAATCCGGCACCGGCCCGCTGGCCTGGGCCGCGCACCGGGTCCGCGGGGAATTCCCCGAATTTGCTATTCCCGCGCTCGCGATGGGCGGGGTGGGAGAAACTGATCTGCGTAAAGAAGGCCACGGTTTCCGCTTCTCAGGGGAAAGTGTTTTCCCCTGGCAGTTCGAGCAGGATCCGGCGCTGCTCCCGCTGCGCGGGGCGGCTAATGAGCTGGCTTTCCGCACGTCCTGGCATGATCTGTATCGCCCTGATGTACTGGGTGGCAACCAGGTGCCGGTGGCGGCGTGGATTTTCCGTGCGGATATGTACGTGCCGGCCGATATTTCCCTGGAAACCGCGGCGCGGATCCGCGGCCTGACCGCGCTGGTGAGTGATGATTACCAGCACGATGCGCTGGGTCGCGATCCGCATACCGTGATCAGCGCGCTGCTCGAGGCGGTGCACCGGGAGCGGTAAACGGTAGCTCAGCGGCCCCGGCCGCTCACGCCGCGCCACCGCGGTAGGTCCCGGCCGCTACTCGGTAATCCCCACCCCGCCGGTTTCCCGATTCATGCGAATCGCAAAAGCGCGTGCTTCGTCCAGGTCGATGCCGTCGAGGAGGTGGGCGCGGGCTGCGGCGTCGTCCTCAGCGCGCAAACGCGGCACCGAGCGCTTCGATCCGTTCTTCCCCACGAAATCGCGGTAAAAATCGCGGATGATGTCCATATCTGCCTCGACGTCGCCGGAAAGGTAGAGGTGCTTCCACCACCCGTACGTTTTAGTGCGCGAATCAATGAAGCCGAGGGTGATGGGCAGGCGCCCGGCCAGGCCCATACGGTAGAAACCGGACTTCCAGTACTGAACGTCCTTCCGGGTGCCTTCCGGTGCGAGCGCCACGCAGAATTCTTCGCTGCGTTCGGCCTGCTCCAGCAGCGAGCCCACGATTCCGCTGGGATGCTTGCGATCCACTGAAATTCCACCGACGGCACGTACCACCGCACCCAGCACCGGGGCCTGCACGAGCGAATTTTTGACCAGGAATTTCATGGAGCGCCCGTAACTCCAAAACGCGACGATATCGTAAATGCCATCCCAATTGGAGGAATGCGGGGCGCCGATGAGGATCGTTTTCGGCGCGAGGGGTTCGTGCACGAACGTCCAACGGGAGCAGGCGCGGAAAATGCGCGCGGCGGCGCTACGGAATGCCATGGGGGTCCTTTCGCGGAGGGTGGCGTCTGGCCGGTATTGTACCCGCTTCTTGCGCAGCGCTTTTAAGTACGACGACGCAGCGCCGGCCAGGTGCCGACCCTAGATAAAGAAACGGAATTCGGGCGATCCGGGTTCGACCTTGTGAATATCAATTCCGGAGCGGTCCATGCGATCCAGCAGGTCAGCGAGGTTTTCCGGGTGTTGTATATCGATACCGACCAGCGCCGGGCCGGTTTCACGGTTGGTTTTCTTCGTGTATTCGAAGTACACGATGTCTTCGTCGGCCACGAGCACGCGGTCGAGGAATTCCTTGAGCGCCCCGGGTTTCTGGGCGAAGGTCACCAGGAAGTAGTGGCGCAGCCCTTCGTAGACCATCGAGCGTTCCAAAATATCGGCATAGCGGGACACGTCATTATTCCCACCCGAAATCACCGCGATGAGCGGGCGTGGCGTGGCGGCGGGATCGGCGCCACTGCCGGAGAGAGCGGCGTCGTCGTTCCCACTAACGCGGGTTTCGACCAGGGTGTTCAGGCGCCCTACCGCGGCCGGGGCGAGTGCGCCGGAAGGTTCGGCAATAATCCCGTCCACCTGGTAGAGGTTGAGCATTTCGGTGCACAGCGCGCCTTCGGGCACGGTGATGAAGCCGTCCACCAGGTCGCGCGCCACGGCGTAGGTGAGGTCCCCCACGCGCGCCACCGCGGTGCCGTCCGCGAAATTATCAACGGAGTCCAGCGTGACCGGCCCGCCCGCGGCCAGAGCGGCCTGCATGGAGGCGGCACCGGTGGGTTCCACCCCGATCACGCGGGTCTGCGGATGCGTATTTTTCACCCAGATCGCGGTGCCGGCCAGCAGCCCACCGCCGCCCACCGGCACCAGCACCGCTTCGGGTTCGAGTCCGCTTTGCTCCACACACTGTTCGTAAGCTTCGGTGATGACGGTGCCCTGCCCGGCGATAATCGGGGCGGCGTCGAAGGGATGCACGAAGGTCGCACCGTGCGCAGAGGCGTACGCCAGGGCGGCGCCGGCCGCGGCGTCGAACGTAGGGCCGCCAATAATCTGTTCCACCCAGGCGCCCCCGATATCGCGGATGCGTTCGCGTTTTTGGCGCGGAGTGGTGGCGGGCAGGAAAATTTTGCCGTGAATCTGCAGGTGGTTGCAGGCGTACGCCACTCCCTGCGCGTGATTGCCGGCGGAGGCGCACACCACCCCGGCGGCGCGTTCCTTCTCCCCGAGCGCGTGAATTGCGTTGTATGCTCCGCGCACTTTATAGCTGCGCCCAACCTGCGTATCTTCGCGTTTGAGGTAAACGGGCCGGCCGAGGGCGGCGGAGAGGCGCTCGGATAGCTGCAGCGGGGTGCGGCGCACCGTGCCCGCGAGAGTGCGGGTGGCTGCGGCGATGAGCTCGGGTGAAGGTAATTGAGTCATCCTCCTATTGTGCCGGGATGCGGGTGCGATGGCGTGGCTGTTTCACCACGTGGGTGCGCGCGTCTACGATGGAAGCATGATGGAACCCGGCCACGGCCCCGGCGTCGACGCGGATGCCGATTTCGAATTCGAACGTAAATTCCTGGTGCGTGAGCTCCCCGACGACGTCGCCGAGCACGCCTCCACCCAGGTCATCATCCAGGCGTACACCTTCGCGCAAGACGGCTACGCGGTGCGGGTGCGGGTGCGTTTCCCCGATGCGTTCGTGCCTTTTGATGAGTTCGACGACGCCGCCGACTTCCGCGGTGGTTACGAACGCCGCGCGCTCGCGCGGATGCTGGGGGCGGGATGCCCGGCGAGCGCCTCGGTGGCGGTGAAATCGCCGGTGGTGAGCGCGGAACGCTACGAGAAGGAAATGGAAATTGATACCGATGTGGCCGTGCAGATTCTGCGGCGCTCGGTGGACCTGGTCCTCAAGAATCGTTTCTCCTTGTGGATTGATGAGGATGGGTGGGAATTCGATGCTTTTGGCGGGCAAAACGCGGGGCTCATTATTGCGGAAGTGGAGCGGCGCGCGCCGGTGGTGGACCTGAAAATTCCGGATTTTTGCGCCACCGAAGTTTCCGACGATCTGCGTTTCACCAATGACCATCTTTCCAAGGATCCGTGGATGCAATGGGGTGCGGCCTATATGGAGGAGCTGGATGCGCGCGGGCCGCATTTCCTGGACTTGCGCACGCCACAGCAGCGCGAGCCCGAGGGGGAAGGGGCGTGAGCGCGAGGGCCGGGTGAGAGCCGGCGGGTGCGGGAACTGAGTGTCAGCCGGCGCTTCCTCGATAGGGGAATGGCACTTTAGTCAAAACGGAATCCGAAGAGCCCGCCCGTTTCTCCCGCGTCGGTCAGGACCGGGTCAATGGCGTAGTTGCGGCGCTCAAATCCCTCGTTTTCGGCAGCGGTGAGCCGGTCGGAATTAAGTGTCACGATATATTGGAATCCCACTTCATCGGCAAGCCGCGCGCCGATATTGAGGCAGGAAGCAACCTGCCGGTCATCCATGGAATCAAATAGCTGACTATCGTGCACCAAGATTCGCGGGGCGCGCCCGAGTGGGATCGCCGTAACCACGCAGACCATATCAAGCAGGAAGGTTTTGACCCCTTGGATTCCCGCTGAGGCATCACCGTCAATCTTCGGGATAACTCTCAGGGTGCCTTTGCTTGTCACTTCGATGAGGAGGGACACCTTTCGGTCAGTGTAGATTTCTTCGCCGAGCTTCTGGAAAAGAACCAAGGCGGCTTCGAGGCGAGGCCCGAGATCCTCGATTTCGGTTCGTAGGCCGGCTTCCGCCTCGGCTTCCATAGCGCGTATATGAAGTCTCGTTTTGGTTACGGACTGCACGAACTCAAGTTTTTGCTCCAAGTTGGAGACAAGGCTATCCACCTCGGTGAGTTCATGCTGGGCATGCTGGAATGTTTCTAATGCCATGGAGTCCTGTAAAAGTCTCATGACACGTGCACGTTTCTGGTCGAGGGTTTGGCGCTTGGAGTTTATTTCTTCGAGACGCCTATTCACACTGTGTAACTCTGACTTAAGATACAACTTCCTGTTGCGGATCACGGAAGCGTGGAAAGCAACGACGTCACTGAAACGGCGGGTTGTGGCCTCCGGGAGGGTAATACCGATTTCGGCATACATTTTTTCGAGCTGTTTTAGTCTTGCCGTTTCGGTAACGGGAGGATGTTCTTCCGCTATCGTGAGTTCGATATCCCGCTTTCGCTGCTCAAGGGAGAGCCCTTCGTCGTTGAGATCCCTGATTGCATGCGAAAGGTGGTTTGCCTCTTGCTGGTGGTCAGCATACTGTTCATCTACCCGGAAGACTGAGAGATGAGATTCCAGCCGAGAGCGCTTTTCCCGCGCTTGCGCCAGATCAGCGCGAAGCTCCGATTCACTGAGATTTATATTTCCGAATGAACCATCGGACATGGCCTTTTGAAGGGCCTGCCGATTCTTTTCCAAAGCCGCTATGGCGCTGGCTTTGCCGAGTAGTTCGGGTGAAAATCCCAGAAAGAAACCGATACGAATTCCGGACGCCCAATTAGATTCCGAGCTGTATGTTTTGAGGGGATCTTCGAAGTAGTCCCGAGCTAACTGCCCGAAGAGCTGGCCCACCGTTGGATATTTGGTGGACGTAGGAAGGCTGCATAGCTGCGCGAGTTTACACCTCCACTCGGTAACAGCTGCGGAGGATCCGTCAATGAATACTTTTGTCTGCGGTGATGCCGGCCTTTCAATACGGGTTGTTTTTGTGTAGCCATCCAATCTGAGGTTCGCCCAGAAGGAGTGCTGGGATAGCTGCTGAATCTTGAGACTCTTATTCAGCCTGCCTCCGAGGAGATAGCGCAGTATTCGGATAAAGCTTGTTTTCCCCGCGCCGTTTCGGCTATCACCCGAGGTGGATTCAGCTGTCTTATCCGCGAGCACAATATTCAAGCCGTCATGAAAGTTCAGTTGCTTGAAGCGTTCGTCTGAAGAGCCCAGGTTATGCAGGAACACGGCGTATCACCAACTTTCCCGATTCGTTCCAGGAGAGTGCGTTGATGGCAAAAAGCATGGACAACGCAAGGGAAAACCAATCGAAAGTGATCGTAGTGGTTGTTTGGGATTCACCCGAGGGCTTGGAGATTCTCTCCCAAAGTCCCGAAACGGTTGCCGGTGAATCTAAGAGCTCGATGATACGTGCTCCGACGGTGAGTAAGGCTCGGTCAGGAGTTATTCCTTTAGTGGGAAGCAGCATCGCTCATGTCACCTCCGTTATATGCGCCGGGTGGTTCTTCGAAGATATCGCACGAGTCAAAGAAGTACGCGGTGACAGCATAGACGGCGTTGGCTCGTTTTGTGGAGATATCAAAATCCTGGCCACCGAGTGCGCCGTAGATACGCCGGATGATTTCGCGTACATCATCGGTGGTTTGCCGGGCATCTTCGTAAATTAAGCGGAAACGCCGGGCTTTCTCGTCGCGGAGCTCCGGCTCTGCTTGTTCAGAAAACCATCGGTCAATGCGGTGAGAAAGTAACCGCCCTTCATAGAACTCAGCCCGGGTGATCTCAGGTAGGTTGTTGTAGTCCATTTTGGTTGCGGGAACCGGACGGAGGGTCTCAACACGATCCGGAGTGTTGATATCTACCCCTTCCAGGGAGTTGATCAGTTCCACCATATCGGCGAGCTCAACATTTTGAGCGTGTGGAACTCCTGGAATTACTTCATCTAAGTGCGCTGGCGTCAATAAGTTGACGGCCTTCCGCCAAAGAACATCAGTATTCCACACCTCGAGTTTTATGGAGCGGTGAGGGTGGTGAGCGTATTGGCGCTGGAGGTTCACGAGCGATTTAGTTGCTAGGGGGCCAAACTTGGCGTTTGTGACGAAACGCCAAGTTGTGAAATCACCCCAGGTCTTAAGAGCTCTGGTGAAATCGGATTCAAGTTTGACTTGAGTCTTGTGATCCATATTGGTTGTGGCGCGCTGCCCGTAGCAGGCGTACAGGATTGACCCGTTATCAGCGATTCCGTCACAGCCGCCGTCGCCATGACTTCCCATCGGATCGGGGTTGATGAATACCTCATGGAGGCGGCTCAGAATAGCGGTTACGTAATTCTCGAAAGCTTCGCCGGAAGCGCGGCAGTTATAGTCATGCTTGGCTCGATACCAATCTTTCCATGCGGCGTCGATCATGGAACCATCCCTCCCCTCCTGAACGATATGCGGTGCGCCAAACGGCAATGTTGTGTGGCGATCTGCCGTTCTGCCCCCCAATTCTACGGGGTATCCGAGCGTAGGGCTACAGCCGAATTTCGTTGAATTCGAGTTGAATGTGAGTAATGGCACGGCTGAGGGTGTCTCAAAAACCGCAAGCTTTGTTGCGCGTGCGTTTAGACTTATACAAGTACTCACTCGTTGTTACATTAACGGACCTGTGTCGCCATATTGGCGTGCACACCACGGCATGTGTATCACTCAACCTGAGGTGAACGGGTTGCTTGATCCGGCCGTTGAGGGGCGGCGTGCAAACGCCGCCCCTCTTTATTCTCCGCGGGGTGATAGGGCTTTTGGTTATGTTAAGTTCCGCCGCTGCCCTCCCATGGAAAGCGCAACGGCGGAACTCGTGATCTATAAGGGGTGGAACCCCTGAGGTCTAGTCATCGGCGCTCTCCTGATAATGGAGGGTCAACGTCTGAACCTAATGAAAAAGAGCATAGCGCGCGAGCGGAGGAGAATCTACATTTTGAAGGCCGATGGTTTAGCAACTGTGGAATATCCGCAAGTATTGATTTACGGGGAGAAGGGTGGGTATATTCGCGAGTGGACGCACTTCGGTACTCCACTTCCGAGGCCCGCAAATTTTGCGGGCTTTCGTGTTTTCTGCCCTATACTCCTTTGATTTCGACGAAACTCTCGCTCCCCTTGTCATAGCGGTACCGGGTGTTTTCTCCGTTTTGAATGAGCTCAACGGCGGTGGCGATGGCTTCACGGGGGACGATGAACCATTCGCTCGGGTCGTAGTTTTTGCCCTCGCTATCGATTTGCGAGAGGGATACTTTTACGTCCGCGAAGATCTGGTGAAGCAGGTGCTCTAGTTTCGCAGCATTGACGTCGTAAGTCACGTACGTGTCTACGATTTCGACGGGTGCCATGAGGTAGGTGGGTGATTGTTCGGCGCCAGCGATGCGCTTTTCTACCGGCCTGCGCGAGAACCCTATCTTGTGGAGGTTACGCAGGCTGGAGATTTGCGGATCTGTGGAGAGGGAACGCAGCACATAGATCCACCCGGTTGGAGTTTCGTCCGGGGAAGCTTCGTTGGTAATTTCACTAGAGGCCTCAACATCCGCCGAGGGTTCGGCGTAGGCAAGATCGTAAGCAACATCGGCGGGTTGGGTGATGATCCGGCCGTCTTCCTCTCCCATTCGTCCCGCGAGGGATTGGCGGAAGAGATCAGATTCGGTCCCGTTTTCGAAAATGACGCGTAACCGCTGCCGCGTCCGGATTTCGCCGCCGGTAAGGTGTTTTTCGTCGTCTCCTTGGAAAGCGACATATCCCATGACTCCGTTGAGTACGAAGTACAGGCCCTCACGAATCGCGTTGATACCGGTATCTAGACTCTTATAGGGTTTCTGCTCCACGACCCCGGCCGAAAGCTGTGCATGCTTCGCCTTGAAAAGTGGCTCAAACTTCTCAAACTCTTTTGCTTTCACGCGTTTGGCCACGTAGTCCGGCGTGGCGATAGTCCGCGGAGGCGCAGCGGGGAGCCGGGACACATCGGTAATCCCGTATCCGTCGTCCAGGAGGTTGAACTCATCGGAGGCCAGAACATCGTCAATGCTCTGCGGGGCTTCTTCGCGGGTGAGCAGCCCGAATTCAGTGTCGAGGTCCTTGAGCTTTTCGAGCTTTTCGGGATCGGCACGGATTCCCTCAAGGCGCGCGCCGAGTTTACGCTCCCCGATAGCGCGGGTGTGCGGATCGGGTTCGCGCCCTTCTTTGGCCCGGAAATCCACGATTTCCAGGAAGGCGCGTTCTAGCCGGTCTTTGCTGGTGAAACGCCGCGGGGCCGGAGGTGCGTCAAGCAGCCCTTCGGTATCGGAGGCGAGGATCTTCGCGAATTCTGCTTCAAAATCGAAATCAGCCATTAGTTCTTGTCCCCCTGGGAAGCATCGGCGCCTGCGGTACGTGCCGGCACCGGAACATCTTCGGCATGCTTACCACCGCTGCGCACTGCCGCGGGTTCGCTCTGCTCCACTCCAGCCGCAGCTTCAGCTGCTGCTTCGGCCGCGGCTTTCTCAGCATCATGCTTTGCTTTTTCGCGTTGCAGGATGAGCAGGCCTTCGGCGTACATTTTCTCGGTGGGGTCGTCGCTGCGCACGTCCGGACGGCGGCCATTGACCTTGACCCAGTCGGTAATTGCGGGCCACATTTCCATTGCTTCTTCCGGCTTCAGGGTGATGCGGGTAGCGGCAATGGTGTCCTGGATGATGCGCAGCACCGGGCTGGAGACCTGCTTGGACATCACTTCGAAGGCCTTCTGGAAGGGGTTGATAGATTCGATGAGGTCGATATTGATCTCATCGATATCCACGAACTTGTTCCCCATTTCCACGAAACGCCGGTCGCCCACGGTCCGCACTTCGCCGGATTTGATCACGGAGGAGACCACCACATGCTGGCGGATTTGCTCGACTTCTTTCTCAGTGATGTCAGGGTAGGTTTGGCGAATGATGCGCGGGATAAGCACCTTGTTGATCACTTCGGGTTCCGCAGCTCCAGCCGCGGCCCGCGCCACCTGGTCATCTTGCAAAATATTGGCCTTGAGGTCATCAATGCCGGTGGCGATAATCTCCTTGGCACGCTTCGTCGTGGGCTCCACCAGGCCTTTGACTTCCAGGGTGCCGGGATCTGGGGTTTCGTCTGTGTTCCGCTTGGCTCGGAAGTTGTAGTTCGGGGCAAGCACCTGCTCCATGAGCAGCGCCGCGGTAATCCCTTTCAAAACGTTATTGACGGAGAGCGTCACTTCGTTTTGGGTGGCATCCGGTTCGGCCAGTAGGTTGGTGAATTGGGCGTGGCTTTTCCCGGGGCTATCGCGGGTGACGCGCCCGATGATCTGGATGAGTTCGGTATGCGAGGCACGGTAGCCAACCGTGAGTGCGTGTTCCGCGAAAGGCCAGTCGAAACCTTCTTTCGCCATGCCGAGCGCGATGATGATATCGGCGGCGTCACGATTCTTCGCGGCCACATCAGTCAAGTACACCAGAGTCTTAGCACGTGCTTTCTCATCGCTATCGTCCACGAGGTCCGCGACTCGCAGCACGGCGCCGGTGTCACGCCGCCGCACGAAGATCATGCAGTCATCTCCGGGGAAACGCGGCTCTACCTGCGCAACCTCTTCGGGCGAAAGTACTTCGCCAATAATGTCGAGGATTTTCCCGACTTCTTCGTACTTGTCCTTGGTGGATTCCCCGGAGTTCACGGAGGGGATATGCAGAATGGTTTTCTTGTCGAGGTCCAGCACTTCCGCGATGGCGTCGGTGTAACGGCCCTGGTAGAAGTGGTGGCCGATCCCTAGTGTTTTCAGGTACTGGTAGCCGTTGAGCTGGTCGTAATAGTTGAAGGTAACGGGCGTGAATTTCGCTTCGTCTTTCGGGTCCAGCACGGGCACGGAGTCACCGCGGAAGTAGGAGCCGGTCATGGCGATGATATGCGCGTCTGACTGCTCCATAATGGCGTGCAGCACGGAGCCGAGCCGGTTGTTGTCCAGGTCTGCGGAGACGTGATGGAATTCGTCAATCGCGATCACGCAGCCGTTGAAATCTTCGGGTTTGGCCTGTTCGAAGGCGAAACGCAGGGTGGCGTGCGTGCACACGAGCGTGGCATCCGGCCCTTCCAGGAAACGCAGGAATGCGGCGACTTTCGATTCGTTGCTGCCGGGTGTGCACAGGTTGTTCGCGGGTTTGACGTCCCAGTCCGCGAAGAAGCCGTAGGTGGTGAGGTCGGTGGGCGCGAAGGACGCACCGATGGAGCGTTCGGGTACCGCCACAATCACCTTGCGCCGGCCCTGGTTGAAGAGCTTATCGAGCGCGATAAACATGAGCGCGCGCGATTTCCCGGAAGCGGGCGGCGCCTTGATGAGCAGGTACTGGGAGACGCGCTGTTCATAGGCACGAGCCTGCATTTCCCGCATCCCGAGCTCATCGGTGGCAACCGATTTCCCGGTTTGCGCATAGGTCACGTCCACAACGTTTTCGGTGGCCACGGCTATTTCCCTTCTGCTTCGATCATCTGCTGATACTTCGCGAACAGCACCGCGAGGCGTTCCTCATCGGATGCGAACGGGGTGCTCTTGTAAAGTCTATCGACGGCTTCGTCAATTTTTTCGTGTGCTTCGCGGAGGTTGCGCGGCATGAGGTCCGGGTCGTAGAGCTCGGCTAAGGTTTTTTCGCAGTGGTATTCGCGTACATCGAGTACGCGTAGCGCGCGTTTCGTGAGTTCTTCTTTCGACGACGCCGATAACTCTGGCACGGGGAAAGTGTTATAAACCAAGGTATTCGAGTAACGTAGCCGGGTTTCG
Source organism: Actinotignum sp. UMB0459 (assembly GCF_051905915.1). Classification (NCBI taxonomy): domain Bacteria; kingdom Bacillati; phylum Actinomycetota; class Actinomycetes; order Actinomycetales; family Actinomycetaceae; genus Actinotignum; species Actinotignum sp. UMB0459. The sequence continues at coordinate 74,360 of NZ_JBQAIK010000014.1, forward strand.
AGCTGGCCGCCGACTGCGCGTAGCCAGGCCATGTGCATCTTCGAGGTCAGCAAGGCAAACAGCCACGGCTCCGCGTCATATACGGCGAAAGAGCTATCGGCAATGACAGCGTCGGGTCCTAGGTATCCGATAGGCACATAATTTCTGCGCTCTGATGAATGCCGCGGAACAATGATAGAGTCTGTGGGTTTATAGCGAACCTCCGTAAAGCGCCATGGGATATCTGCGAATTCTTGGGTCTGCTTCTTCGTACTGGCCGAACGCATGGCCGAAACGTGGTCCAGGCGCCGCTTTACTTCCGGAATCTCGGCTGCTTCGTGCCAGTTTTCCTCCGTGAGCCACAGGCAGTAGCGGTCTTTCCCATTGATGTAATCATCAGCGCCCACGAACTGCTTAATTACTTCGGAAAGCTCAGGATAGCTGGTAAGAAGATCTTCTGCCTCTTGAGCAGAAAGAATGAGGTTACCCCCGTCGGTCGGTTGGGAGCCTTTGGTCATTTTTGGAAGACTCGATGATAGAGCCTTACCTTGCGCTGTTACGAAAGTATCCTCTCCGGAAATGAGGTAGGCGTTAATATTTTCCACCGTGGTTTGGACGAGGTCCGTGAAGAGGTATTTTGTCTCGGAGGATTCATTGCGCAGGCTAATAACTGCGACGGTCACACCCGCATTATGGGAGGCATTATTGCTCCACTTGAAGGAGGTGTAGGCGTAGCCAATCTCTATACCGCCCGTGAAAACATGGGGGTGGAGCAGGGCAACCTGCTCGCCCTGGGTAATGGAATTCGTGGTCACGAAAGAGAGCTTGGCCCGGCTGCCGCGAATGTAATTGGCACCCTTAATGAACCACAGGGAAACATAATCAAGCTTCTTAGGATACTTCTCAGTGCCAAAAACAAAGTGAAAATCTTGTTTCTGGGAGGATGTTTGGCCCGCCGAACCTACATAGGGTGGGTTTCCGATTAAATAAATTTCGTCGGTGCCGTTGTTGGGGCAGACTTCGTTCCAGTCGAGGCGGGTAGCGTTGCCGTGCACGATGTGCCCGGTTTCCCTGAGAGGGATGAGGGGAATATCCAGGCCGAACTTGGCTTTGAACTCTTGGTTCATCTGGTGCTTGGCGATCCAGAGTGAAAGGATGGCCATCTCCACGGAGATGTCATCAATTTCGATGCCGTAGAAGTTCTCAATATTAATCACCGAGGAACCAAAGCCCAGGGTGGCAGCGCCGAGCTTTTCTTCCTCACCCATGCCGAGCAGACCCCAGCGGCCCGCCGAAGAAAGGGAATCGATGCGATCCAGGATGGCGTGTTCGAGCTTGCGCAATTCCTTATATGCGATAACTAAAAAGTTGCCGCTGCCGCTGGCTGGATCGAAAAGCTTGATTTTTGAAATTCTTGTGAGGAGTTTCTTCAGGCGGGGTACCGATTCGCAGGCTTTGTCATATTCGTTCCAGAGTTGATCTAGGAAGAGCGGTTTGATTGTTTTGAGGATATTGGGCACCGAGGTGTAGTGCTGGCCTAGGTTGGCGCGCTGATCCTTATCCACCACCGCCTGGAACATGGATCCGAAAATATCCGGGTTGATTTCCGACCAATCCAGGGTGCCGAGCTCCAGGAGCGAATCGCGCGCATGCTTGGTGAATTGGGGGACCGTCAAAGAGGCGGCGTCGTCGTTATTAATGCGGAAAAGGCGACCGTTGACGTAGGGGAAGCTCTGCAAGTAGACGGGTTTATCGGCGGAGCTTGGGGTATCAAGCGCATGGAAAAGTGCGGTGAGGAATTCGGCGGTGTCGGAGCCGTCGCGCTGGGTATGCGAGCCGACCGCGCTGGTGAACTGGCCTTTTGTGAAGATGCCGGTATCCTCCGCGAAGAAGCAGAAGAGGAGGCGAGTGAAGAAGATGTTGAGGCTGTGGGGAGATTTGTCCTCGTGGAAGAGGTTGGGGTTGGCGGCGAGGAGTTCGTCGTACACCTTGCTCATGTGTTCGGCGGCGCGGCGGTCCGCGTGGGTATCCGAGGAGAAGTGCTGTTTCTCCATATTCGCCCAGGGGAGGAAGAAGGTGAAATCGCTGGCGAGTTTGGCGAGGGGGATGCTGAGGGAATCGCCGGTTTTGGTATCAATTGCGGCGAGGGATTCGTAATTCGTGGCGATGACGAAGCGGGTATTGAAGCGGAGCGCGGCTTCGCTGGTTTTCATTTCCTGTGCGGTGGCTATGAGGTCATTGCTGGTTTCGGCCAGGTAGATCTTGTTTTTCCACACGATATCGCGCTCCGGGTTTTCCGCGACGTTGAGTGAGCTGGCGGTGGTGGAACGCAGGCGGGTGACGCTGGATTTGGAGATGCCGTAAGCGAGGAGGAGGTCGAAGAAGAAATCGCGGGTGAAGGGCGCACGGGAGGTGAGTTTCTTGACGTGCTCCTCAATACTCTGGAGAGTGATGGCCACGGCCGGCTCCTTTCGCGGACAGGCCCGGGCGCGGCGCAGGCGCTGCGGCTCGGGCGGTACGTTCCTATCTTAGAGGGGGCTTGTGACAGAAAATTTGTGCACTTACTTCAGGCTATGCGGGGAAGTTGAGTGGCAGGGTGAGGTCGTATTGATCTGCGTCATAGAGGTGGTCGGCTAGATCCACGATCTGCCCGGATTCATCGTAAGCGCTACGTCTCACTCGTAAGAGAGGGGCGCCGGATGCCACGTGGAGAAGTTCTGCTTCCGCGGGAGTTGCGCTGCGCGCGCTGATACGTTGGACTCCGCCTCGTAACACAATCCCGTGACTCTTGAAGAAAGCGTAGAGGCCTCCCGATGATATAGCGGTAAGCGAGGGAGCTAGATCGGCAGGGATCCAGTTACGCATAATCCCCATACGGTTTCCCTCCGCCCACCGCAAACGTTCTAAAGCCACGATTTCTTTACCTTCCGGGCAATGCATATCAGCAGCTAGACCGCTATCGGCAAGCATCACCCGATATTGGAGAACAGCTGTGCGTGGTTCACGGCCCGCGGCCCGTAAGTCATCGGAAAGGCTTGCTAGGGAAGGATCCCTTTGGAAAACTCGTGGCATCACCCGGGTACCAACACGTGGGCGCCGCGAGAGTTTCCCCTCATCGGTCAGCGCTTGTAACGCCCGCCGTAGCGTGGGGCGCGAGACACCCAGCCTGCGCGACATGGACACTTCGTCTTCAAGGAGCTGGCCGGGTAAGAGCGTGCCAGAGTCAATAAGACTCGCTAATGATTGCGTGATTTGCTGATGTAAAGGAGTAGAAGACCGAGAGTCGAAAACAATCCGGGGAGCAACCGGAACATCCAGCTGATCTGCATTGTCTTTTCCATGGGGCTTTGACATTAACGTGACCCTCTCACTCTTATTTGTTCGCCCAATTGTAAACATAGCCGATCGTCGTATGTTTGGCCAGTGTTTCTGTAGTTTTAGTCATTCGTAGCGGTTTATATGGCCACGTTCATCGAAGTTTCCCCGCCATTCTGGCTGGTCTTTTGTATTTACAAGTAGGCGGTCCGGGGTTATTTTGGGAACAAATGAGACACCCCGCTGGTGGGGTGCTGGTTTGGACTCACAAAGGAGTGATAACGAATGGATATACCTCATTGGATTAATGGTGGCCTGTACACGGGCCGGCCGGAGGGAAAGATCGCGGTTGACGACCCGGCTAGTGGTGAGATTCGCGGGTATTTGTTGCAGGCGAGCCGTGAAGATCTTGACTACGCGGTGGGGATTGCTGTTGAGGCTCAACAGGCTTGGGCGCGTACTTCCCTGGCGAAGCGTACGGAGATTATGTATCGGATGCGTCAGCTTGTCCTTGATCATCAAGACGAGATCGCAAAAGCGATTGTGGCTGAGCATGGTAAGGATTATTCGGATGCTATTGGGGAGATCCAGCGGGGGCGGGAGACCCTTGATTTTGCTTGCGGGATTAATGTTGCCCTGAAAGGTGAAACATCCTCGAATATTTCCACGGGTGTAGATATTCGCACGCTGCGTCAGCCTCTTGGTGTTGTTAGCGGGATTTGCCCGTTTAATTTCCCGGTTATGGTGCCGATGTGGATGCATCCCATCGCGATTGCTACCGGGAATGCTTTTATTTTGAAGCCGGCACCGGCTACGCCTTCGGCTTCTCTTTTGATTGCGCGTTTGTATAAGGAAGCTGGTCTGCCTGACGGGATCTTCCAGGTTATTTCCGGGTCGAATGATTTCACGATGGCCATGATTGACCACCCCGATATCAAAGCTGTTTCTTTCGTGGGCTCAACCCCTGTGGCGAAACTGATTCAGGAGCGTGCAGTGCGGGCGGGCAAGCGTGTCCAAGCATTGGGAGGGGCTAATAATCATGCGATTGTTATGCCCGATGCTGATATCGACTTCGCTGGCAAACACCTTTCAGCTGCGGCTTTCGGAGCTGCTGGTGAACGCTGCATGGCATTACCTGTTGCTGTGGCTGTGGGCGGGGTCGGTGACAAACTAGCAAAAGCCGTCAAAGAACACGCCGAGCTTATCCGAGTGGGCTACGGCTTGGACGAAGGCGTGCAGATGGGCCCGGTTATCAACGCTAACTCTAAAGAACGGATCATTGACGCGATTACTGATGCGGAAAGCAAAGGTGCGAAAGTCATCCTTGATGGGCGTTCTCTTAATGTGAGCGGGCATGAGAACGGGTATTTCCTTGGCCCAACTATTTGCACGCATGTCTCGCGCGATTCCATCCTGTATCGGGAAGAAACTTTCGGACCTGTCCTGGCAATCGTCGAGGTAGAAACTTACGAAGAAGCAATCGCTCTTGTTAATTCCTCGCCTTACGGTAATGGGGCAGCGATTTTCACCAACGATGGTGGTCTGGCACGTCGTTTCGAGCTGGAAGTTGAAGCTGGCATGGTTGGTATCAACGTTCCTATCCCCACGCCCGTGGCTTACTACTCGTTTGGTGGATGGAAAGACTCTCTTATGGGCGATACCCATATTCACGGGCCCGAAGGCGTGCGATTCTACACGCGCGCGAAGGCTACAACGGTGCGGTGGCCTTCGGAGGGCACCTATGAAGCAACAATGTCGTTTGAACGCACCGAATAAACCACAGATAAGGAAGTGATGGACATGGTCGTCCATGATGTACTAACAATTGGACGCTGCGGCGTCGATATTTATCCCTTGCAAACCAACTGCACTCTCGAAGAAGTAACGACTTTCGGTAAATTCCTGGGAGGCTCTCCCACCAACGTGGCAGTAGCAGCAGCACGCCTGGGAGAAGACTGTGCCACCCTCACCGGGGTAGGTGATGACCCCTTCGGGCGGTGGGTACGCTTGGAAATGCGCCGGCTTGGTGTATCGGATGAATACGTGATCGTTGACAATACCCTGAACACGCCTGTTACTTTCTGCGAGATTATCCCACCTGAGCATTTCCCGTTCTTCTTCTACCGTGAGCCCTCGGCCCCTGACCTACAGATTAAGGACACGGACCTGGATGAAAACCAGGTGCGCGAGGCTAAACTCTTGTGGGTATCCGGGACCGGCCTGTGCGAGGAACCCTCTTACTCCACGCACATGAGCGCACTTGACATGCGTGGGCGTAAAGACCACACCGTTTTCGATATGGACTGGCGTCCAATGTTTTGGGAATCGGTTGATCTAGCGCGCCAGCGGTATGCGAAAGTCCTCGACTATGCGACAGTCGCGGTGGGCAACGTGGAAGAGTGTGAAATCGCGGTCGGGGAAACCGATCCACACCGGGCCGCAACAGCACTACTAGAACGCGGAGTACAAATCGCTGTAGTCAAGCAAGGCAGTAAGGGCACCCTCGCGAAATCGAGTACGGAAGAATTCTTCATTCCCGCGATGAATACCACCGTGGTTAACGGGGCTGGTGCCGGGGATGCTTTCGGTGGGTCCCTTGTTCACGGACTCTTACAGGGCTGGAGCCTTGAGAAAACGATCCGGTATGCCAACACTGCCGGCGCGATCGTCACCTCGCGTATCGAATGCTCCACCGCTATGCCCACCCAGGATGAAATCGAGCGCGTGCTGGCCGCGAATCACACTGACGCGCTACTCGAGGTACCTCAATCAGCAGAAAGCAACCAGTAACCATGGATATTGCCAGGCTTATTGCAGGACGGCGTTGCCCGGGTTCTGCTCACAAAGCCTTGCTCAAACGCGAGCAACCCGCCACCCTGCTACCCAACGGGAAATTCCTTATTATGGCCGCGGATCACCCAGCCCGGGGCGCATTCGCCGCCGGCGCTAATCCGCGTGCTATGGAAGACCGGTTCGATCTACTCCAGCGCCTGTGTGATGCGCTTGCCGTGCCCGGGGTTTCCGGACTGTTAGGAACAGCCGACATTATTGAAGACCTCGCTCTGCTAGGAGTCTTGGACGGCAAATGGGTATACGGGTCGATGAATCGTGCAGGACTGGCCGGCGCGGCCTGGGAACTGGATGACCGTATCACGGGTTATACCGCTAGAGGAGTAGCCAAAGCAGGCCTGCAAGGCGGGAAAATCCTTCTCCGTATTGCCTACGACGAAACAGAAACCGTGAGCACTTTGGAGATGGCCGGGAAAGTAGTCACCGACCTTTCCCGACGCCAACGCATTGCTATGGTCGAACCCTTCATATCGCGGCGAGAAGACAAACAGGTTGTCAATGATGTGTCTACCGATGCCGTCACCCGCTCGATAGCAATCGCTTCAGGTTTGGGAAGCAACAGTGCCTACACGGTACTTAAACTCCCCGACACTCCCGACCTGGAACGCTTCGCGAGGGCGACTACCCTCCCCATCGTTATCCTCGGCGGGGAAGTCAGCAATGATGCTTCCAAAACCCTCCACAGGTGGGCTCTCCTCTTGGAGATCCCCAACGTGATCGGCCTGGTCATTGGCCGGTCATTGCTCTATCCACAATCGGGCGACGTTCAAGGCGCCGTGGCCAACGCCGCCCAGCTTCTCTCCTAAAGAGGCTCATATATTGAAGGAGCACTCATGACTCTGACAACAGGAGGTCTCCTCGGTGTCGCCCTAGCAGCGATCGCCGTTTTGCTCTTCCTTATTATCGTATTCAAAGTCAACGCTACAGTCGCACTGATTCTAGTATCAGCCCTGACTGCTATCGCTACCGGAGTCCCAGTCAGCGAGCTATTCGATATGCTCTTGACCGGTTTCTCGGGCACCGTTGGCAAACTCGCTCTCATTATCGGGTTCGGAGCAATTATTGGACGCATGCTTGAACAATCCGGGGGCGCTGAAGTACTCGCCCAAACCCTGCTGCGCTGGTTTGGGGAAAAACGAGCACCTTTAGCACTCTCAGTAGCTTCGCTCTTGTTCGGCTTCCCAATTTTCTTCGACGCCGGACTCATCGTCATGTTCCCGATCATCTTCTCCGTTGCTCGCCGCCTGGGCGGACCAGTACTCTTGTATGCCTTGCCGGCAGCTGGAGCGTTCCAGGTCATGCACGGACTCATGCCACCCCACCCCGGCCCGGTGGCCGCGGCTACCACGATGAACATTAATATCGGGACCGTGCTCCTGGTCGGTTTAATCGTCGCGATTCCCACCTGGTATCTCGCCGGTTACCGCTTCGCGTTGTGGCTTTCGAAGAGGTTCGATGTTCCCATCCCCAACGTTTTGGGATCCAAAGAATCTGGGCGTGAACTACCCGGGAAAGAGCCCGGCTTCGCAACCGTTCTCTTTATTCTCATGCTCCCGATCCTGTTGATTACCGGTAACACGGTGACTAGTACTTTGCAGTCAGCTGGGGTCATTCCAGAACACGCGGCGTGGGCAAGCGCCCTGAAATTCTTCGGTGAAACCGCGGTAGCCCTGTTCGTTACCGCTCTGGTTGCATCAATCATTTTGGGTTATGTACGTAAAGTACCCTGGAAGAATATCGACAAGATCAACGACGCTGGGTTCAAGTCCGTGGCAGCGATCGTCATGGTGGCCGGTGCTGGCGGTATGTTCGGGTCCGTGTTACGTGAAACCGGTATTGGTACCGCGCTTGCTAACACGCTAGCTGATCTTGGTATTCCCCTGCTCCTGGCTGCCTACCTTATCTCCCTGGCACTACGAGTCGCACAAGGCTCAGCAACTGTGGCCATCCAGACCACCGCAGCCTTGCTAGCAGCAACTGTGGCGGGGGCCGGACTCAATGACATCCAAACCGCGCTCGTTGTCGTAGCGATGGGAGCAGGATCTTTCTTCGCTTCCCACGTCAACGATTCCGGGTTCTGGCTAGTAGGCGGCTTCCTCCAAGTAGATACGAAAACGAATCTGAAGATGTGGACCACGTTCACCTCGGTCATATCCCTCGTATCCTTCGGTTTCTGCACTCTGGTCTACCTCATCGTCTAGAACACTCCTACTCCTGCGGCCTGCGGGTACGCGCCCTGTGGGATCCATATTGGATCTTCCTCAGGCGCGTACCCGCAGGTTCAGCTAGATGTTGAGCGTGACGATCACATCTCAAGCGCTACGGAGTGCGGTCGGTATCCAGGTAAGCCGCGCGCATTAGTTCCCACTGCCCATCTCTCGGATTGCCTGGGTGATAACTTCGGGATCTTCGTCGTAATCGCCCATGGCATAGGAATCTGCCATGAGAGCATCGAGAGCTTCACGAGTTTGCTGCCGCTGCTTTTCGCGATAGTTCAGAACATCTGAGAGCCAGAGCCGGCGGTGGGTGGTAATTTTCCGGAAGGGTATAGCGCCGTCTTCGCATAGCTTCACCACGGTCGGGCGGGTCATATTCAACAGATCGGCAGCTTCCTGAGTGGAGATTTCCCTATCTCCATCAGGTTCTTCCTGCACGGCCATCGAAATTTGCGCGCGCAGCAGGGGTGGAACTTCTACAGCAATACCGTCAAAAACCAATTCGATCCTGCGTGACTTAGCGATAAGCTGGCGGATTCGATCCATGATCTCCGGATTAATCTGCCCGTTTTTATCATCATGTGAAACAGTTGTCACATCACACCTCCTTTTCGTTTCTTTCGTTTCTAATGTAGCGGACCTCCCTTGGTGTTGGAAGACTGTATTTCCGCGATGCCGTACCGGGTCGCGCGTGAAGAGGATGCCCTCATTAGCCCAGGGGAACCCCGCATCGCACCCAGCTTGACCGACCCGCTACGATAGGGCACATGGCTCAAGTTCCGGTGTCCGCTATTCATCCTATTGCCCCTGACCACCTGGGCGCCGTCGCCCTTTTTAGTGCGCCGATTGACGTGCGTGCGGCGCTGGAACGCGTGGAAGTGGACGGCCAGGCCCTCGATGTCCACCTGGATGAGCTCCCCGGTGGGCAGGTGTTCAATTTTCTGGCCAGTGGCATGACTGTGTTGCTCACGCCCGTCTCCGGGCCGGCCGCGCTGGAGGGCGCCACTCCGCCGCACGCTTTCCACATTATGATGACGTTTTTCTCCGATATGGCGCGCTCCGGGGAGGACATGCCAGACCCGGTGAGCGATGAGTTCGCGGCGCGGCGTCGTACCTCTATGCACACGCTGCACCGGGTGTACACGGCCGTGATCCGCTCGCTCATGGGCGAGGAAGCCGCGGTGGGCGTGGCGCGCCCCGAGCTGGGCATCATCTACCCCGCCGATGTGGTGACCGGCTATCGGATCGACGCCACAGACCCGTTCCTGCTGTGGATTTACGTGCCGATGCGCGCCGGCGAGGTAGTGTCCGGACGCACCGTGGGCCTGCCTCTTTTCGGGCACCTCGACCTCGAGGTGAAGGACAGTCACCGCCCGCGCGAGGCCGTGTACGAACTGCTCGCGAACACCGCCGGATATATTATTTCCGACAGCGCAACCCTCATGCCAGGGCAAACTCTGGGCACCGCCGCGGATGAGTCCATCGCCATCGCCCAGGGCCGCGATGGCGACACCCCCACGCTGCGGTTGCTTTACTAGTTCTCCCCGAAATAGGGCGCGATTCTGCGATTGAACACATCCAAATTCGCGGTGTAGTTCGGGAAGGCCAGGGCAAGATTCTCCGGTGTTCGAGCGTGAACTAATACTGTGTCGCGAGTTTGTCCAAATACATCATTTTCTTCGCGGTCATTGTAGGCGCGTACGGCATCCGCGAGGGCCGAGTGTGGAAAAGGCTCCGCCCGCAGGCTCTGGGCTTCCTGGTCGTATTCGAGGACGTACAAGCTTGTATCTTCGCCACCGACGGTGGGCGCTGGGATGAAGTTCTGATAGCTGCTGGTGGATGAGTTGGCAAGATCGTGGAAGAGAGCGCGGTACTTTTCAGATGCTCTCAATTCTGCGAGGAGCTCATTTTTATCGGAGGACATTCCGGGTGGAACGGGTTGATTCTCCGAGAGAGCGAAAAGTGCGGAGACAATCTGGAAGAACCTGCGATTGGTCTTTTCGGATTCGTCCATGGTGGCCGCGATGGCCGGGTTTTTGTAATTCCGTTCGTACATGAATCCAGCAGCCTCGAGAGCTGTGGCCCACGCGTGTTGAAGGAATGTCCTGACCTGAATCTCAACTCGGTATCCGGTGGGTGTTGGGTGTGTCAGAGTAATCAGGTGGTACGACCTGTATCCACTACGTTGCGGCGTTCGAATATAGTCCTTCACCCCGCTTTCGGGTTTGAGGTCCATCTTCTTGGATAGGTTGGTAACAATATTGAAAACATCATCGCAGCTATTCGTGATGATGCGGCAGCCACCGATATCATCCATGGCCCCTAGGCGAAAGTCGTTCTTCGAACGACTTAGCTTTGCTACGATGGAGCTTATTCGCTTGAGTCGGAAAGTGACAAGGGTGCCGGGGATATCGGCGATAATATCCCGGGCCACGGCAAAAGCGTTGAGGGTTGGTTCCAGATGTTGGGAACGCCAGTTTTGGACGGTAACAAGCGCATTCGCGGAAATCTGGTCTTCTTGACAGCGAACCTCAGCATCTTCAGGATGCTCGGTGTAGAGCTTCGTCAAGACCCTGCCGGCGCTTGTTGCAGCGGACTTGGAGATTGTGGGGCGCGGGCTTTCGTCCATGCTAGAATTATAACCAAATTGCCGGTTCGAATACGTGACATGAGGAGGTGCGGGATGACGAATGTCGAAGATATTGCCGGGCGTATTCTTGAGCGCTGCGGGCGGATGACCACCATGAAATTGCAAAAACTCACCTTCTACTGCCAGGCCGCTTATCTCGGCGAAACTGGCCAGCCTCTTTTTGACGGAGACTTTCAAGCGTGGGTGAACGGTCCGGTATCACCAGATCTCTTCGCTCAGCACCGGCGCAAGTTTTTCATTAACCCGGGCGGGCTGCGCAGTCGGGGTGAAGGGCTTTCTGATCGGCAGCGGGGCGTTGTTGATGCCGTCTGCGCGAAGTTGGGCGAGTTGAATCCAAACGAGTTGGTTGAGAAAACTCATCGCGAAGCTCCGTGGCGGGAAGCCCGCAAGGACTGTGATACCGAAACTCGTTCAACCGTGGTTATTCCTCGAGCTGCTATTGAGGAGTACTACCGGGCCAATTCGGTTCTATAGGTGGGGGCATAGGAAAAGGAGGGGCGGTAGCACCCCTCCTTTACTTATGACTCCACGGGCGTTCGGGATTCTGACCGCGCAGAACAGGAGTATGAATTAGTAAATCCAATCCCCGCTCTGGGTGAAGATGAAATCGTCACCGGGGTACTTGCTGAGCTTCACGCAGCCGATAATGAACTCCACCAGCGCCCAAATGCCGATAGTGAGCCAGTTAAAGAGAATCATGCAGATTCCGATACCTACCTGGCCGCGCAGGAAACGGTGGACGCCGAAGCCTCCCAGGAAGAAAGCAAGGAGCACGTAAACGATCTTATTAACCGTGCGGAATTGCGGCTCTTGGTAGTAAGCGGGCGGGGCTGTGGGATACGCCTCCGGAGCGGTGGGGTACGGCTGTCCCGGCCCCTGATACGGCTGCCCCGGAAGTGGATACTGCTGGTTCTGTTGCGGCCCCCGCTGCGGGTACGGTTCAAAAGCGCTCATTGATCCAATCTTTCCTTGTGCCCGGTATGTCACGAGCTCCTGCCGAAAAGTATAGCCGGCGGGCCCGTGAGCTGGGCTGCTATGAGCTGTGAGGAAACGCCCGGCACCTGGTGAGGAAACGCCCGGCCCCGTAAAAGCAATCGCTGTAAGGCGGCCAAAATGGCAACCACGAATCCGCAAGAACGATAATGGAAGCCCGCAATAGTGATATCAATAAGCCCGCAAAAGTGATATCCAAACTCCCGCAATGGTGACAATGGCACGAGAAACGGCTAGTCTCACAGCATGGCTTATATTCGGCGCGCGGTTGATACAGTGCTGCAACAAGACCTGGAAATCATGGGTGGCGTGGTGATTGAAGGTGCGCGCGGCTGCGGCAAAACGGAAACGGGTATATTCCACGCCAAATCAGAATTCCGCGTGGACCAGGCATCCAACCAACGCCTCGCGGAGCTCAATCCCCAGGGAGTTCTGGAAGGCGATGTTCCCCGGCTTGTTGATGAGTGGCAGCTCGCCCCGATCCTCTGGAACGAAATCCGCCACGAAATCGATGCGCGGCGCATCCCGGGTCAGTTCATTTTGTCGGGCTCGGCTACCCCGGCCGATTCAATCACCCGCCACACCGGAGCCGGCCGGCTCTCCCGGGTGCGCATGCGCCCCATGGCCCTGGGCGAAGCGTATCCGCGGGAAGACCGCATCACCCTGAACGAGCTACGTACCACCACAAACGTGCGCTACGTACCCGGGGCCCTCAGCTACCCCGAACTCGCTACCGAAGCGGTGCGAGGCGGCTGGCCCTTCCTTGTCTCCTCGCAAAATCCTGCCTTTATCCGATTCGTCCACAACTACGTGGACAATATCGCACATGCGGACCTCGCGCAGGTGGACGCCCGCTTCGATCCGGAACGGGTGCGGCGCCTACTGCGCTCCCTCGCCCGCAATATCGCGAGCGAAACCGCGGACACCACCCTCTCCCAAGATATTTCCGCGGACGGCGGCCAGCTCTCCCCGCAAAGCGTACGAAGCTACCTCGATGCACTCACCCGGATTTTCATCGTTGAAGAGCTCCCGCCCTGGAGCGGATCCTTGCGCTCAAAAACCCGACTCCGCAAACAGGCGAAACTGCATTTCTGCGATCCCTCCCTGGCGCTCGCGGCCCTCCGCGCAACCCCGGAAGAGCTCGCGAACGACCCCGACTATTTCGGTCAGATTTTCGAATCGATGGCGGTCCGGGACATCCGCACCTACGCGGAGCAGATCGATGCCACCTGTTTCGGTTACCGTGATGAGAGCGGCTTGGAAGTGGACATTCTGCTGGAGTTCAGCGATGGTCACTGGGCTGGTATCGAAGTAAAACTTGGCGAATCGGATCGCGCCGTGAACGCAGGTGAACGCAATCTACTCCGGCTGCGCGATACCCGCATGGTGAAAGCCCCGGATTTCCTGGCGGTGGTGACCGGCGGCCGCACCGCATTCACGTTGCCAAGCGGCGTCCATGTTCTTCCCCTGAGTACCATGGGGCCGTTACTTACATAGTGATATCTACTCGTACCGTAGGGATACGTAATACATGCGCCGACAATCCTTCCGCACGGGACGGAACTGCCCCGCTTTCTCGATGCGGTTGCAAGAATCGAGAAAACGGGGCAGTTGGCGGGACGCTTATGTCAGCTGCGGTTATATGAGCAGCTGGTTGCGCTAATGATCGCGCCGGGAGCGCCGGATAACAAGTACCAGGCCCATGCTCAGCAATGCGAGGGCAGCACACCCGCCAGCGGCACCGGATGCGCCGGATGCTCCTGTGGATACCAGCCGTTTCTCACCAGCGGGCTTGCTGGGCGTTGGCGTAGGAGTTGGTGTGGCGGTAGTGCTTGGCGTTGGCGTTGGCGTTGCGGGCGGCGTACTCGGCGGTGCGGTCGGCGTTGGAGTGGGCACCGGGGTCGAAGTTTCGCTTGGCGTCGGTTCCGGCGTGGGCGTCCCGCTGGGAGTAGGTGTCGGTTCGGGCGTAGGCGTCCCGCTGGGCGTGGGAGTAGGAGTAGGCGTCGGAGTTGCCGTAGGTGTCGGCGTGGGTTCCGGGCTCACAGGAGGTACCGGTGGCACGGGAGGTACTGGAGGCTCGGGCGGTGTAGGCGGTACATACACGTTCGTGAATTCAACGACTCGCGCATGCGGCTGCGCCCCGGCGCTCTCCTTGCGCTCCACCCGGAAATGCCCGGCCAGGCCCTCGGGGAGTTTCTCCGTCACCCGATAGGTCAGCGCGGTGCGCTCGGCCGGAGCTTTGGCTAGTTCCTCAGGCGTATACATCGGCAATTTCTCCAGCTCAAACTGGAAATTCTTGCCCTCGCCGCGCACCACACTCTTGGCTTTGAGATAGGTGCGCGCCGGAACCGTGGCGATCTTCGTCTCGCCCTGCCAGCTTTCCACCTCGAAATTATCGAGATACGTATCCGGATCCACCCCGGCAATGAGATCCCCACCGCCGGTCCACTGCTTCTTCACCAGCACATCCAGGAAAGGCACGATCTCTACTTCATCGCCTGGGATGATATTGCGCAGCGGCGTCGTACCAAATTCACGCACCTGCGCACGGAAGGTGACCTCCACATTTTTCTCGGGCCGGTACGAGGTCCGCGTGGTGAAATCAAAATTCGTCACGTGCGCGGCATCGCGATCTTCCAGAATCACCCGGCGAGTTTCCGGATCGTAACGCACCGCGTAATTCACGGTTGCCTCACCGTCTTCGCGGACCTGCGCGCTGCCTTCCACGTAAGCGAAGCGCTCGTCCAGCTCATCGACCAGGGTCACGTTATTTTTGATACCGAAATCGACGTACTTACCGTATTTCATAATGAGCCGATGATCGCCGGGGATCTTCCCCGCGATCTTAAATTCGACGGCGTCCCCGAGACTCGCGTGGCTGCGCTTCACCTCAGCTTGCGGCTGCTTTTGCACAATTGTTTTGGTGAACGACGGCGCCTTGGGAATAAACATGCGCAAGGGAGTTTTGAATCCGAGGAGCGCCGTGGCCTCCGGGGTGTTATCGAAGCGGGCATCGTTACCGCCGTCAGGATTAATCCAAGTTTCCGCATCCGGGCTGCTGCTCGTCAAGCCGAGCACCTGCAAGCGGCCTGTTTCCGTGAGCCGGAAATGCTGCGCACGCTCCAGGTCGAAACCGCTCTTAAAACGTTCCGGGGCGCTGATAATACGCACCTGGTAGTCCCCGGGCAGCACCTTGGTGAAGAGGTAACGCGGAGCCATGCCCGGCTCTTCAACTGACGTATCAACTAGCTCACCGGCTGCGTTATACAGCCCGAGTTCAAAGTCGGACTTCGCGTGGCGTATCCCGAAATCACCGAAAGTAACGCCCTCGATATCCGAAACCGTGAAGTACACTCGCTTGCTCAGGGTGACCCGCAGGGTGGAGGTGGCCGGGTCGTAACTCTGCTTTGCTATCGCGTAGTAGGGATAAGACTCCGGGAGCTCGGGAAGTGATAGCCGCGCACCTTCCGGAAGGTTCGGCACCGTGATATCCGTGGTGAAATCACCGCGGCCCGCGGGAATTGCGAGCTGCGGGGCGGCATTAGGATTGGCCCGGCCATTCACCTCAAATGCCCAGCGGGCGTTTTTCCCGAGCACGTCAAAGGGGCGCTCAATAACCACGTGGAAGGTGGCGGTGCTCAGCTTCACTTCCCGCACACGCACCGTGAATTCTCCGGTATCACTGGATTCCACCGCGGTCACTTCATAGGTTTTTTCGGTGCCGCCATCGCGAACCGTGAGCGGATCCATCGGCTTATTCGGATCCGGGCGCAGCGGGGGCGTGGTGAATTGGCCAGCGTCGTCGTATACAGCGTTTTGTGTGAAATAGAAGCCCTGCGCATCGCGCTTAACGATCTGGCTGATCGAGTGGGGCCCATCCAAGGTGGGCAGGGCGAAGCGGTCAATCGTTCCGGTGACGGGAGTGCCGTTCGCGTCCACGAGGCTCACGGAATAGCGCCGTTCAATATTTTCCCGGAGCACCACATCAACGCGCAGATCCCCCGATTCTGTTTGCGTGATCGGGACCCGCACGGTGTCACTGATCGTGCGGCCGAGCCACCCACCGGGAGCACGCAAGGTGTAGGGCAGGGTTTGGCCCGCGGTGTAGCCATCCGGTTCCACCGCGAATTCCACTTCGTAACGGCTCAGGCCATTGGCTAGGTGCGTGGTGGACTTGACGTCTTCGGGAGCAATTTCCCATTCCCCGGCGCTCCACCCGGTTCCTTCCTCAAGTTTGAGGGATGTTATGTCCTGCCGCGTATAAATAGTGGCGTGCAAGACGAGCGCGGTGGGGGCGGGCGGAGCCGCGGGATCCGATGCCGCGTAGGCCTGTGGGAGCACGAGGGCGAGCACCGCGAGGAGCACCGTTAGGATCAGGGGTTTCTTCTTCGAACGCATATTTCTTCCAGACAACGCAGTCGGTATAAGGAATACCTATACGGAAATTATCTAAGAAAATGCTAGCACTCGGACGGTAATTAGATTCAGGAATTAAGGCGCTTCGTGCCCGACAATATCCCGCTATAATCGTGACCGTCCGTGCGGTGGCAGAGCCGGACACCATAACCATAATTTCTTGATATGCATGGAAAGGTCACGATGAGCTCGCAGTCCACCGCGCCGCACGGCGCCAGCACGCACCCCGAATCACACCCCGCCACTCCTGCCCCCGCGCTCGCGGACGGTTTGGTCACTCCGAATACCGTTACCGCTAATACCGCCGGCACCACCACTACCTCGGGCACTACCGCTCGCTTCGCGGACGTCGCCCGCTCCCACCTCTTCGTGTACGTGGCGGTATTCTTTGTCTCCTTCCTCCTCATTTCCAATATCGGAGCCACGAAGCTCATCACCCTGAATATTGGCGGTCTTGATCTGTATTTCGACGGCGGCGCGATGCTCTTCCCGCTCACCTACATCATCGGTGACCTTCTTTCCGAGGTCTACGGTTTCAAAGTCGCCTCCCGCACGATCATCCTCGCTTTCGGGGTGCAGATCCTGGCCTCCTGCTGTTTCTGGCTGGTGCAGATCGCCCCGCCCGCCCCGGATTACGCCAACCAGGAAGCTTTCGAAGCGGTGCTCGGCGTGGTGCCGCGCTTCGTAGCGGCCTCCGTTTTCGGATTCCTCTTCGGCCAGCTCTCCAACTCCTACGTGCTGGTCTGGATCAAACGCCGCTTCGGGGAACGCGCCCTGTGGGTGCGTCTCATTTCCTCCACCATTGTGGGCGAATTGCTGGACACCATTATTTTCTGCTTCGTGGCCTGGGGTGCTGATATCGCGGCCGGCAATGTCGAATTCTGGTCCATCGTCAACCTCTCCCTGGTGGGCTGGCTTTATAAAGTCGGTATCGAAGTGGTGTTCCTCCCCCTGACCTACGCCGTGGTTGGTGTGGTCAAACGCCACGAAGGCTTACGATAGGCAGCGGGCCGGTGGCGGCGTCGTCGTACCGAAAAGGCCACACACAACAACCGCACCGCAACAGAAAGGTGAGAGCGTGACAACAGGATTTACGATCGGGACGCGCCTGGACGCGCGCGTGGGTGACCTCACCGGGCGGCCGTTGGGACGCACCGGCGTGATTCACACCCCGCATGGCGATATCGCCACCCCGGCGTTTATTCCTGTCGGCACGAAAGCCACTGTCAAAACGCTCACGCCCGAGCAGGTGCGCGGTATCGGCGCGCAGGCGGTGCTCGCGAACGCCTACCACCTCTACCTGCAGCCCGGCCCGGAGATCCTGGACGCCGCCGGCGGGCTGGCCGCTTTCATGAACTGGAACGGGCCGACCTACACGGATTCGGGCGGGTTCCAGGTGCTCTCGCTCGGCTCCGGCTTCAAGAAAGTGCTCACCAACGAGTACGCCGGGAAAAACGCCGGGCGCGCGGATACCGAACTGGCGCGCGATAAAGAGCGCCTCGCGAATGTGGACGACGACGGCGTATGGTTCCGTTCCCACCTCAACGGCTCGCGCCACCGGTTCACCCCGGAGGTGTCCATGGGGATCCAACACCAGCTCGGCGCCGATATTATGTTCGCGTTCGACGAGCTCACCACCCTTCTCAATTCCCGGGCCTACCAGGAAAAAAGCCTGGAACGCACCCGCCGCTGGGCCGAGCGCTGCCTGGCCGAACACCGCCGCCTCACCATTGAACGCGCGGACAAGCCCTACCAGCAGCTTTTCGGCGTGATCCAGGGCGCACAATACGAAGACCTGCGCCGCAAAGCCGCCCGGGACCTCGGTTCCATGTGCGTGGACGGGCAGGAATTCGACGGCTTCGGGATCGGCGGGGCCCTGGAAAAGGAGAAACTCGGAACCATCTGCGCCTGGGTGAGCGAGGAATTACCCGAAACGAAAGCCCGCCACCTTCTCGGGATTTCCGAACCGGATGATTTCTTCGCCGCTATCGAAGCCGGCGCGGATACCTTCGATTGCGTCAACCCTTCCCGGGTGGCGCGCAATGCCGCGATCTATTCACCCGACGGGCGTTTCAACGTGACCCGCGCCCAGTTCCGCACCGATTTCGGGCCGCTGGTGCCCGAGTGCGAGTGCTACACCTGCCAGAACTATTCGCGCGCCTACCTCAATCACCTTTTCAAGGCGAAAGAAGCGCTGGCGGCCACGCTTGCCACCATCCACAATGAGTACTTCACCGTGCACCTCGTGGACACCATCCGCGCGGCCATCGAATCCGGGGATTACGCGGCCTGCAAAGAAGAAACGCTCGGGCGTTTCTACCGCGGTCAGTGGGGGCGCGCGTAGCTGGAGCGCCTAAAACGCGCGGTGCGCCGCCTCACTCAGCTTCCGGAAGGTCTCCGGATCGGGGAATCCGGACACTTCGTAGCGCGGCGGCCACACGTTCTCGAGAGGCTTGAAGCCCTCGGGCCACACATCGCGGGCCACATCCAGGCGAATGGTGATATTGGCGGCTTCGGGATCCGCGTCGTCAAGGTAATTAATGAAATCTGCAACCGCAGGGATGGATCCGTAGCGATCCGAGCGGCGCCACTGCGTCAGGCTCACCGCGCCTTCGTCCAGGTCATGCACCTCGTAGAGGGCCACGTGGCCCATCTCTTCCGGCCAGCGCGAGAGGAATTCCTGCTGGTGATCGTACATGCGCCCGCGGAAGGTGGTGCGCAGATTCGCCAGCGGTGCGTAGGCCGGGTGATCCGGCATAGGAATCCATTCCATCCAGCCGTCCGCGGCCACGGTGTGGGGGAGCGGGTAGATAGCGTCGTCGATATCGTAATCCTGGAGCAAACGGTTGAAGAGCGCGGGAAGTTCCGGATCATCCGCCAGCACCACGAACAGGCGCGAACGCGAAGCCGGCACGAAAAGCGGCAGCGCGCCGTCATATTGCTTGCTGATGGAGTACGCCACCTGCTGGACCAGATCCACATCCGCGAACCAGGAACTCTGGTAGTTATTTGGCTCGGTAAAAGCCAGCACCCGCGCACCCGCGTAGAGCATGACGGCCAGCTCCAGGGCCGCGTAGCCCGATTGCGCGTTCAGGCCGCGCAGTGATTCCACCGCGTGCCCGAAGATCGGACCCAGATCATCCGTTCCCGGAATCAGATCCAGGTCCGAGAAATACAGCGGAATGATGTTATCCGGGGTGTCGCGCGCCAGGCCCACGCCAACGAAATCCGTGAGCGGCAGGTAGATAAAGGAATCATCCTCGCGCCGGTTGACGCGCGTGAAATAGTCCGCGGCGCGCACAATCGGCATAATCGGCCCCTCGGTGTCATCCTGTTCCTCCGAGAGCTCAGCGAGTGCGGGATCGTGGTGCGGGAAGCCGGGATCGCTCGGATCCATGGTTCCGAAGAATTGCGCGAAGATATCCCGCCAGGACAGGTTTTTCTGGCCGCGGCCCGGAGGCGTACCGGGCATTTCGGACGCGTTGCTTCCCGTTGGCGCGCCGGTTCCGGTAGCCGTGCCTCCCGCGTTCGCGCCGTTTCGGGGCGACGCCGCCGCTCCCGGCTGGGTGGACCCGGCCGCGCCCTCGGTAACCTGCGGGGTGGTGGCCCCGGATACGCCGATAGTAATGAGGCGGTTGAGAAGTTCGCGCCGGCGTTCTTCGGGAGCATCCGGGTCGATCATCTCAAAGGGGCGGAAGCGGAACGTGCGTCCGTCCGGGAGCAGAACATCCAGCCAGGGCCCGTCGGAATTAACCAGCGCGCCGTC
This sequence comes from Actinotignum sp. UMB0459, assembly GCF_051905915.1. Classification (NCBI taxonomy): domain Bacteria; kingdom Bacillati; phylum Actinomycetota; class Actinomycetes; order Actinomycetales; family Actinomycetaceae; genus Actinotignum; species Actinotignum sp. UMB0459. The sequence goes on from NZ_JBQAIK010000014.1 coordinate 94,545, forward strand.
AAGTTCAGGGTGAGCGGTGGCGACCTCGAGGGCCCAATTCATGAGCGACATACCTCTATTCTGGCAGAAAGTGGCGCAGGCCGCTTGCCGGGCGCGGTATCCTTGCAAGCAGAGATGTGACTCATGGAACCAGGTCGAGGAGGAGCCATGCCGTCCTATTCTTATCCCGGTGATGGGCTGCTGGCCTGCGTGTCCGGCCTGGCGGTGTTCACGCCCGCGCTACCCGCGGATCCGACCGCGATATGGGAAACAGTGCGTGCCGGCCATGATTTCCCCACTCTTCTCACCCATCTGTGGTCCGCGCTGGGCGCGGATTTTGCGTTATTCTATGCCGACGGCCCGCTGCTGCGGGTTGCCGCCCACGGCCTCATTGTTCGCGATGCCACCGGCCGCGCGGTCGCGGATGGCAGTAACGCTCTGACCTGGCAGGAAGCCGCCACTACCCAGGACACCACGGTCACCGTGGGGAACGTTGGCGCTGCGGGTGCGGAAAATGCTGCTCGTGATGGGAACGACGGCGCAGTCGGGGGCGCTGGGGCACCCGGGAACGACGGCGCAGCTCCCGCACCGGGCCCGGCCCTCCCCTTGGAACGCGGCATGGCCCGCGCCGGAGGCGCTCGCATCAGCCTCAGCCCGGTTTTGAGCGGCCGGCCGGCGGCCCCGGTTGAGCGCCTGGCAGCTCTGCCCGCTGATCGCCCGGTGGTTCCGGAGCCTCCGGCACCGCCTGCACCCCCGCTCCCTCCGGTGGTACAGGTGGCACAGGTGGCGGAGAGCGCCCCTGTTCCTAGCTATGCCGCAGCCACCGAAGCCTACCCGGTGCAGAGCACCGAGCCCTATCCTTCCTCCGGCGTACCCGCCCCGCTCCCGGCGGTTGAATTGCGCTTCTCCTTCGGGGAAAACGTTATGCTGGGCGGGGTGAGCCCGGCTCTCAAAAATATTATTATGGGGCGCCGCCCGCTTCTCGATGCCGCGGGCGCGGGCGGGGATCCGGCTGCCACCCAGCTCCTCCCGGTTCCCTCCCCGCGTCAGGAAATTTCACGCACCCACTGCGAGGTTGCGGTGGAAGCAGGCGGCGCATATCTGCGGGACTGCCATTCCAATAACGGCACCTACCTCAGGCACGGAGAAGGCCCGCTGCGCCGCATCGAGCCGGGTCACGCGGTCCGCCTGGAGGATGGTGACCTGGTAGATATGGGTGACGGCGCCAGCTTCACGGTTCATTACCGCAGCTAGCGCCGCCGCACCACGTAGACCAACTCTCCTGCTTAGCTACTTCCGGTACAGCGTTTTGCGCTGGTAGTGCGGTTCGCTCGTGACATTCACGCCGAGGGAACGGAAAATACCATCGTCTACGGAGCCGAGAATCGTGGTGGTATGAACATCGCAATTCTGCAGATCCTTGAGCTTGCTCAGCGCCGCTGCCGCGGTGGGATCGGAGGCGGCGGAAACCGAGAGTGCAATAAGCACCTCATCGGTGTGCAGGCGCGGATTACGCGAGCCCAGGTGCTCCGTCTTAAGGGTCTGGATCGGAGCGATAGCTTCAGGAGCCAGCAGCTTCACCGAATCGTCAATACCGGCCAGCACCTTGAGCGCGTTAAGCAGCACCGCGGCGGAACAGCCCAGCAGTTCCGAGGTTTTCCCGGTCACGATGGTGCCATCCGGGAGCTGGAGTGCGGCGGCCGGCCCACCCGTGGCCTCGGCTTTGCGCAGCGCCGGGGGTACCACCGGCCGGTCGGTGCCGGTCACCCCGAGCTTGGCCATAATAAGAGCGATGCGTTCTGAGCATACGGGTTCGGATTCGCTGCGCTTCTCATCGACAAGCGCGCGGTAATACCGGCGAATGACTTCCTGGCGGGCGGCTTCGCGGCAAACGTCGTCGTCGGAAATACAATATCCGACCATATTGACGCCCATGTCCGTGGGGGATTTGTACGGTGTTTCCCCGGAAAGTTCGCGCAGCAGCAGGCTGAGCAGCGGGAACACCTCGACGTCGCGGTTGTAATTAATCGTTTGCACGCCGTAGGCGACCAGGTGGAAGGGGTCGATCATATTGACGTCGTCCAGATCGGCCGTCGCCGCTTCATAAGCGAGGTTGACGGGATGATCCAGCGGAATATTCCACACGGGGAAGGTCTCAAACTTCGCGTAATTCGAGGTGATGGAATGCTGATGGTCGTGGTAGAGCTGCGAGAGGCAGGTGGCGAGCTTGCCTGAACCCGGCCCTGGTGCCGTCACCACAATGAGATCACGCTGCGTTTCCACGTATTCGTTCTTCCCGAAACCGTCCTCGGAAACAATGAGCGCGGTATTGGACGGGTAACCCGGGATGCGGCGATGGCGCGCCACATTGAGCCCCAATTTAATAAGACGGCGGCGGAAGTCGCGCGCTTCGTGGTTATCTTCCTCGTACTGGGTGAGCACCACGGAATTGACCATGAAACCGGCTTCGCGGAATACGTCCACGAGGCGCAGCACCTCATCCTCATAAGAAATGCCCAGGTCAGCGCGGTGTTTTGCCTTGAGATCGCGCGCGTTTGCGGCAACGACGATTTCCAGCTCATCCTTCAATTCGGCCAGCATGGCGATCTTATTATCCGGGGTGAATCCGGGTAGCACGCGCGAGGCGTGGAAATCATCGAAAAGCTTCCCGCCCATCTCCAAATAGAGTTTCCCGCCGATCTTTTCGCGGCGTTCCCTAATTTTCTGGGACTGGAGCTTAATGTATTTTTCCCGATCAAATCCGATGCTCTGCAATGAGGGGATATGGGGGGAAGGGGAAGGGGTTTCTGTAGTAGGGATGGAGTTACGCGCGTTTTTATCAGCCACGCCGGTTCGCCTCTCTCGGTCACCTCAGCAGTACCGACAAAGTGTAGCGCCTCGGGCCGGATTTCGCATCGAGCGGGTGGGTGTGTGAGGGCGTGTGTGCGGGCGTGGGGTGCGTTTGGGCTGGCTGCGGGTGCGCGAACGCGGCGAACGGGCAAACCCGGGTGTGTTTAAACCGTTGCGCTCATCGGTTGAGTCCGCAACAATAGGGGGCGACGTTGGGAGGAGATATGCCAAAGATTTCTGCGCCAACCGTCCGCGAACATCGGGAGCTTATGACAGCTCGGCTCGTGGACGCCGCGGAAAAGATTCTCAAAGATGAGCCGGGCAAAACACTATCCGCCGGGGCGGTGGCCGCGGCTGCGGGTATCGCACGCAACTCCATTTACCGCTATGTCGGGTCGGTTGATGACCTGCGGCTCCTGGTGCTCGAACGCAATGTGCCCAAGTGGCGCGCCCAGGTGATGGGCCAGGTCGATATGAACGCCGAACCGCGTGAACGCCTCGCGCAGCTGATGGTGGCCTGCATCCGCCAGTCCGGCCAGCGCGAATCACATAAATGGCTCATGGGGCTCATGCGCTCAGCCCGCGGGAAAGTTTCGGATAAAGCCACGGCGCATACCAAAATGGGTGTGGATAAAGCCCACGGTTTCTTCACCGATGCCCTCAAAATGTGCTGGAAAGATACCGGCATCGCGCATCCCGATATTTGGGCCTCGTTCAGCCGCGCCCTCATTTTCGACGCATTTCGCCAGGTGGAAACCGGCGCGTCGCTTGAGGATGTGTGCCGGATTGCCCGCCACACTATTCTTGCTATGTCCGCCGGGCATACAGATGACGAACTCGAGAAAGAACCACACGCATGACACACGCGCGCATCGCGATCAACGGCTACGGCAACCTGGGCCGCGGGGTGGAACAGGCCCTCAGCCTCGCCCCCGACCTGGAGCTGGTGGGGGTCTTCACCCGCCGCGAAGGCGTCATGACCGCCTCCGGCCCGGCATTCCCCGCCGCCGAACTCACCGATCCGCAGCTGCGCGCCCGCTGGGCCAGCAAAATCGACGTCGTTATCAATTGCGGTGGCTCGAAATCGGACCTCGATACGCAAACGCCGCTGGTTGCCTCCGGTTTTAACGTGGTGGATTCTTTTGATACGCACGCGCGGATTCCTGCGCACTTCGAACAGGTCGACGCCGCCGCCCGCACGGCCGGCACCCTCGCTCTCATTTCCGCAGGCTGGGACCCGGGCCTCTTCTCGCTTCAGCGGTTGCTGGCCGAGGCAGTTTTGCCGGCTGGGCACTCAGAAACTTTCTGGGGACCGGGCCTGTCCCAGGGGCATTCGGATGCGGTGCGGCGGGTACCGGGTGTGAAAAACGCGGTGCAGTACACCGTTCCCAAGGAGGACGTGCGGGCTGCGGCCTTGGCTGGAGAAACGGAAGGCCAGCTCAGCGCGGGTGATAAGCATCGCCGGATCGTTTACGTGGTGTTGGAAAACGGTGCGGATCCGGAGGGGGTGCGCCAGGCCATCGTGACGATGCCGAACTACTTCGCCGAGTACGAAACTGAGGTCCACGTTATCTCCGACGAAGAGTTTGCCGCCGAACACACCGGCATGGCTCACGGTGGCGATGTGATCCGCCATGGGACTACCTCGCCGGGTACCTCGCACGCGCTGCACTTCAACCTCGCGTTGGATTCCAATCCGGAATTCACCGGTTCGGTGCTGGTGGCCTGCGCCCGCGCGGTGGCGCGTATGCATGCCCGCGGGGAACGCGGGGCGGTTACCCTCTTCGATGTTCCGCCGGCTTTGCTCCACCCGGCCAGCGCGGCGCAGCTGCGCGCGGATTTGCTGTAGGGCGTTTCGCGGTAGTTATGTGGGATCCAGTACCGGCGTTGGCGAGAATTGTCCCGGAACTGATGTGGGGCATGCTCTTCTCGTTTTTCGCAGCCGACTTTTACCGCATCGGACGTTTTGATTTCGAAATCATCTCCGAAGTTGCGATGCTTGGCGGTCTTGCGCTGTGGAGTTTCTCCCGGCGGTATGAGGAAAACTGGGGCGAGCTTCTGCACGCCGTGCTCTATATGGGCGTATGCCTTGCCGTGGTGGCGATCAACAACTCCTCGTGGACGCGTTTCGCGGTGATTATCCTCGCGGCCTGCTATGCCTTGGGGTATGTTCAGCGGGTGAAAAAAGCTCAGAAACCGGAATAGAAGCAGCTCATCGCGGGTGCGTGATTCCCGCGTGAAATTGCCGAAAAATTGGTCTGGGCAGGGCTGTGATCTTCGGCTAGGCTGTGGCTATGTCGATCATCTATGGCCCCACGTACACAAGTCTCGAACAGGTGCGCGCCCGCATGGATGCCATTCTCTCCGAGCTGAGGATCTCGCGCGAAGAGTTTGAAGAACGGATGGCTGAATATACGCTCAATCGGCGCGAAGCTGAGTTCCGTGATGAGTTTGAAACCCTCCAATGGTTCGAGGAGCTGTTCCTCGATGATCTCGAGGATGAAGACCGTGACGGACTCGCTTGATGAGGAAGTTGAGGATTTCGAGCAGAATATAACAGCTACAGGAAAACTCTTCGACGAATCCTTTGCTATTCACATCGCCGAGGCGCGTGCGTCCCGCAAGGATAGCCGTGTCCTCCGCGGTTACCTCAAGCTTCGCGATCCCATGTGCGTCAAGCGAATGCTCTATCTCGGAATTACGTATGAACTCTTCGTGAAGTCTCCCGAGAAATTCCTGACCGTTGAGCGGTCCAGCTTCGCGCTGCACCTCAATAAAACCACCAGTGAGCCGCTTGTGCGCTGGGATTACAACCGTAACCCGCGCTCGAAAGATATTCCGCTGGCCCATCTGCAAATTCATGCGCATCGCGACGCATGGACGCACGTCATGCTTGAGGGAGGAACTACCTCGCGGCGTGCCCGAAAAAGAGTTATTGATTCTTCTCAGACGCCCACGCTATCGGAACTCCATTTTCCGGTCGGTGGAAAACGCTTCCGCCCCAGTTTGGAAGAAGTATTACTTTTCCTTATTTCAGAGCTAGGTGTTTCATGCGACCCTCAAACGAAACACATCCTGGAAAGTAAACAAGCAGAATGGGAGAAAATACAGGTCCGGGCGGTTGTGCGGACCCACCCGGACCAGGCGCTCATCGTTCTCCGTGAGCTAGGAATGATCTAAATCAAATTCGCGGAGGCCAGCCATTCCTCCAGCGCGCTATCCGTGGTTTCCTCGCGCACGTTTTCTCCGCGCACGGAGAAAGGCACTCCGGTGGTTGCCTCTGGAGCTAGGTTCGTGAAGGTCGATTCGATTTCCACCTTTGGTGAGCCAGACCAGGTGGTGAAGGGAAGTACCAGCTGGTCCGTGAGTCCAGCGGACTTCAGGTAGGTCTGCACTACCGGGGGAACCTGTTCGCACCAGACAGGGAAACCGACAAGCACCACGTCGTACCCACGTGCAGCCGGAGCCGGGGCCGTAAGCTCCGGGAAAATGCCGTCCGCAAGTTCACGGGTGCACTGGGCATGTGCCTCATTCGGATCTGCAGGATAAGGATGAACCGGGACAATCTCAAAAGTATCCGCACCCAAACGCGCCGCGATTTTTTCGGCCAGTACCTTGGTATTCCCAATTTCGAGATTGCGCACCTCTCCGTCCCAGAAATTCAGGCCGGCACGCGAGAAGAAAGCTACGAGGCAGCGCGGGCGGGGCGCATCCGCCGGCGTTTCCTGCTGAGCCGCACGAATTTCTGACATCGGAATATCCTTCCCGCGAAGTGAGCCCTCCGCACTGAGAATTGTGACCTGAACATCACCCATTCTGCCACCGTGCCCGGGCTGCCAGCGGGTCTTTATACCCGGGGCGTCGACGCTTAATTCCTGAATTGGTTCTCAATCATTCGGGTGCCGGCACCTCATCATGCACCCACCAGCCCCGCATCATTCATCCTCCACTTCCCTAATCATTCGCGCGTCCGCGCGCCAGCACCACCCGAGTTTCCAGCGGCGTAACCACCAGAATGCTCGCCAGGCACATGGCCAAACCAAGGACCGTAATAATCCCGAGTTTCGTGAAAGCAGCGCTATCCATCCGGGCACCCCACGAGTAATTCGTCATAAGAGACATACCCACCCCGAGCGCGGTGGTCAGCGCCGTCGTTACTACCAAGGGAATAAAGGTTTGCAGGATCCGAATCCGCGTGAAGACCGCCGTGGGGAAACCGAGAAAACGCAAGGACTGCGTCTGCTGCGCCGATTCAAAAACGAGGGAAGCGTGATTCGTGAGACTGGACAGCGCCACCACCGCAAAACCGAAACCGAGAGTCACCATGACGCCCGTGCCAATATCTGCGGACACCAAGCGAATCGCCACCGAATCTGAACCGGTCCGTTCCGGAAGTGTGGAGGTGTAGCCACCAATGAAACACAGCAGTGCGAGAGTGGAAACACTGCGCCACACCGCGCGCGGGTCGTTGAGAATCCGCCGCGCCGCCATGAGGAGCGACGCGTGGCGCGAGCGCACGAGCGGATAGGCCAGCGCCTGAATAATGAAGGAAGCCGCCACCGAAAGCGCGAAAAGGAAGACCAGCAGCACGCCCGCCATCATCATGATTTGCACGATGGGGGTGGAACCACCGCGCGCATTAGCCACCAGCACGTACATTATTCCGGCGACGGCGAACACCGCGAGGCGCCAAGCCCGCAGCGCACGCGGAGTTTCGCGGCGCGCCACCCCCAGGGGTGAAATCGACACCCGCATCAGCCCGCCCAGTGCCGATACCAGCGTGACCACGAAAAGTAGCGCAATAACCGCGGCAATAAAGGGAACCGGCAGCAGCATCTGGGCCGGATTAATAGGCAGCCCGAGGAAACTTAGCGCGCGCCAACCCGGCAGGGTCACCAGGTAGAGCACCGTGCCCAAGGCGGTGCCCAGTAGCCACTGCACCACCGTTTCGCACAGGGAGATCGCAATTGTTTGGGTGCGGGTAGTACCAACGAGGCGCAGGGAGGCCAGGCGCTGGGAGCGATCCTGCGCGCCCAGCCGGGCGGCCCCGGAAGCCAGGGAAGAAATGGGGATAACCAGGAGCGCCCCGGCAAAAAGCGCCAGGCCGAGATACATTTCCGTGAGGCCGGCGCCCAGGGTTTCGCTCAGGGCGTCGAGGTGGGCGGCCATGGCCGGGCTCGGGTGGAAATTCCAGTTATAGAACATGAAAATGCCGCCGGCGATGGTCAGTGCCATGGTGGCTGCCAGCGTGAAGCTGAGGACCGCGAGGATATCCAGCCAGGCATTACCGGTGCGGGCGCGCAACCGGGCCAGGGTGAGGCGGGGTGCGAAAGAAAGGACTCTCATTGCAGCTCGCCTCCGTTCGCGGTGGTGGAGTTAGCCGAATCGGCGTGGATAACGCCGTCGCGAATTTCCACGAGGCGTTCGCACCAGGCGGCCACATTCGGGTCATGGGTCACAATAATGAGGGTGGCCCCGCTCATTTTCGCGGCGGTGGTGAGGATCTGGGTAACTTCGTGGCCGGTGGCCTGATCGAGGGCGCCGGTCGGTTCATCGGCAAACACCACCGCAGGTTGGCCCGCTAAGGCCCGCGCAATAGCTACGCGTTGGAGCTGCCCGCCGGACATTTCCCCCGGGCGGCGGTGGCGTTCGGGTTCCACCCCGAGCCGCGCCAGCCACATATCCGCCGCCGCCAGCGCCTCCCGCCGCGGCTTGCCTTGGAGCAGCAGCGGCACCGCTACATTTTCCCGGGCCGGCAGTTCAGGAACCAGCTGACCATCCTGGAAAACAAAACCGAAATTCTCCAGGCGCATTTTCGAACGCTGACCATCGGACATATCCGAAATCGGCTCGTTGCCCAGCAGCACCGTGCCGGCGGTGGGCGCAATAATCCCCGCCAGGCAGTGCAGCAGCGTGGACTTACCCGAACCGGACGGGCCCATAATCGCCACCGACTGCCCGCCGGGAATCCGCAATGATACCCGGCGCAGTGCCGCCACGTTCCCAAAATTCTTCGTGAGATTATTCGCCACCAAATCCGGGGCGACATTCTGTGTTGTATCCATGGCTCTAGTCAACTTCCGATTGGCCGGTGACGGCAGGGCTCGTACTCCACACTTATGGTAGAGCTAGGTCTACCATTGCCGGATTCGCGCGTGGGGGCGAGCCCGCGCCGGCTACCATGGCGGTATGACAACGCAGAGCACCGAGCACGGTGAGCACGCCACGGGCGTGGACATCGCCATGCACGTGGATAACACCCGAGCGGTGGCGCAGCAACTACGCCACGCCACGGTGCGCGGGGTGCTCGCGGGCGCCCTCGGCACCTTCGCCCTGATATTCGTGGCGGTGGCGGGACTCTCGCTGCTCGGCGGATTCAGCCCGATCCCGATCATCATCGGGCTGGTCGGCCTGCTGGCCCTGGGCGGGGCCGGGTGGATACTGTGGCGCGGGAACGGGCGGGCGCTCGCGGACGTGGCTCCGGCGTCGTCGACCTGGATGGCGGAACCATCCGATCACCGCGACGTTGTGCACGCGCAACGCTCCATTGCCGCGGCTTTTGAAATTGAACGGCGCCGCATCGAACGCGACCTGCACGACGGCGCCCAGCAGTACCTGGTCGCGACCTCAATGGATGTGGGTGAGGCGGCGTTTCTGCTGGAAGGTGACGCGAGCGGCGCGGTGAGCTCGGCGGATCTTCAAGCTGCGCGCGAACGCATGGCGTCCGCGCAGGACCGCGCGGAACTTGCCCTCACCTCGCTACGCCGCACGGTGGCCGGTATTCATCCGAAAGTGCTCTCTGACCTAGGGCTGGAGGCGGCGGTGCGCGATCTGGTGGTCTCCGCGCCGGTGCCCGCCACCCTGCGGGTTCCGAGCCCGCTACCCGAGATCCCCGAAGGCGTGATCGCCGCCGCTTATTTCACGGTGGCTGAAGCACTGACGAACGTTGCTAAACACGCGCCCGCCGCGACCGTGACCGTGCTGCTCATCGCCGACGATGACCTCCACCTCAGCATCACCGATACCGGCCCGGGCGGCGTGATTCCGGGAAGCGGGCTGCGCGGGATCGGCGAGCGGCTCGCGACTTTCGGCGGTAGTCTGCGTATTTCCAGCCCGGTGGGCGGACCCACGGAAATTCGCGCGCGTATCCCGCTGCTGCTCCACCGCGGGGAGTGGGGGAGCGGGGCCGGGGTGGCGGCGCTCAGTGAAAATCCGAGAACGGAGGGGACAGATGCGTCTGGTAGTTGCGGATGATTCCGCGCTGTTTCGCGAAGGGTTATGCGGGCTGCTGGAGCGGCGCGGGCACACTATTGTGGCGACCGCGGCCACCGCACCGGAACTGAACGAGACGGTGCGCGCGGCCACCTCCCGCGGGGAGGCCCCCGACCTGGTCATCACCGATGTACGCATGCCACCCACCATGAGCGACGACGGCCTGCGTGCCGCCGTGGAGCTGCGCCGCGAATTCCCGTCCCTGGGCATTATGGTGCTTTCCCAATACGTCGCCCCGGCCTACGCGCGCGAACTCTTCCACCCGGCAGCCGGTGCCGGTGCCTCCGGTTCCCCCGTGACTACGACCGCGGATGCAAGCGGGGACGATGCGCCGGGAGGCCTGGGGTATTTGCTCAAAGATCGCGTGGCGCGGGTGGCGGATTTCGTGCGGTCCCTGGAGATTGTGGGGGTGGGTGGCGTTGTTGTGGATCCGGATGTTGCGGCCCAATTAATGGCGACGACGCCGTCACTCCTCACGGAGCTCACCTCCCGCGAACGTGAAATCCTGGAGCTCATGGCCCGGGGCTACGCCAATTCCGCGATTGCCGCCGAGCTCTACCTCACCGGGGCGACCGTCTCCAAACACGTGGCGAATATTTTTCTCAAGCTGGGGATGCAGCCCGGGGAAGAAAACCGCCGGGTGCGGGCGGTGCTGGCGTATCTGACGGAAACTTCGCGCGCGGGCTGAGGCGTGCGGTGCGCCGTTCGCGCATACGGCGTTTCGCGCATACGGCGTTTCGCGCGTGCCGTGGTTCGGGGTGACAAGTGTGTCGGAGGCCCGTGGGAGAATGGGGGCATGACCTCGGATCCCTGCGCTCGCCTGCTCGCTGCCCCGCCCGCACTTCCGGTAGCAGCCCACCTCGATGAGGTGCGCGCAGCGCTGCCGCTCGCGGTGGTGAGTGCACCGCCGGGAACCGGGAAAACCACGCTCATTCCGCCGCTGGTGGCCCGCGCGCTCGCGGAAGGTGCCGGGCGGGTCCTCGTGATTCAGCCGCGCCGGGTGGCGGCGCGGGCAGCGGCACGCCGCCTGGCCGAACTTTTCGGGGAGCCGGTAGGCGCTACCGCCGGGTACAGCGTACGCGGGGATTCCCAGGTGAGCCGGGAAACCCGCATTGAAATGATCACCCCCGGTATTGCGGTGCGCCGCCTGCAAAGCGATCCGGAATTGCACGGAATTGGCGCATTGATTTTTGACGAAGTACACGAACGTCATCTCGATGCTGATCTGGCCCTGGCCCTCGCCCTGGAAGCCCGCGCGGCTTTCCGCCCGGATCTTCTGCTGGTGGCCATGTCCGCCACCGTGGAATCCCAACGCACCGCTGGGCTGCTGGAAGCAGGTGCCGCGGCTCCCGAAGAACTCCCTCGCATTGTGGATATTCCGGGCGTGCTCCATCCCCTTACTCTGCGCTACGCGCCGCCCGGGCGCGGGGAAGAAGCTCTGGGCACAATTTCGCGGGACGGTGCGCTCGGGGTGCGCCGGGAATTCTTGGCGCACGTAGCACGAGTGGTGGAACGGGCCTTCCGGGAAGTGGAACTCGGTGACATATTGGTCTTCCTCCCCGGGGTGCGGGAAGTGGAGCACGTGGTGGGTCTGCTCGGCCACCTACCCGCCCGGGTGGCACCCCTGCACGGGTCGCTTACGGGCGCCCAGCAGGATGCCGCGCTCCGGGAAGTTGCGGGAACCCGCAGCATTATTGTGACCACCGCTATCGCAGAATCTTCTCTTACGGTCCCCGGGGTGCGGATCGTGGTGGATAGCGGGCTGTCCCGGGAACCGCGCACCGATTACGCCAGCGGGATCAGCGGGCTCGTCACGGTGCTGGAATCCCAAGCTGCCGGTATCCAACGCGGTGGGCGCGCCGGGCGTTTAGGGCCGGGAACCGTGTATCGGGTCATGAGCGAAGCTACCTGGGCTCGCCTCGCAGAACGCTCCACCCCGGAAATTTACACGGCCGATCTCACCGATTTTCTCCTGCAAGCCGCCGTGTGGGGTGCTCCGGAAGGGCGCGGGCTCGCCCTCCTCGATCCGCCCCCGCAGCCGGGCGTGGCAGCCGGTATGCGCGCCCTCACCGCGCTCGGCTGCGTGGTATCAGAACACGGCAGCGCAGATGGTGCGACCGGTAGAGATCCCGGTGCGGAAAGCTCCTGGCAGGTCACGGAGCTGGCCCGCACCCTCGCCCCGCTCCCGGTCAGCGCCCGGCTGGGCCGCAGCCTGCTGGAAAATACCCCGCGTCTCGGGGCGGGAACAGCCGCCCAGATTGTTGCCGCGCTCGCGGAATCGCCCCGGCTCCCCGGGGCAGATCTGGCCCGTTGGCCCACCACCGTTTCGCCCGCCTGGGCCCGGCAAGCCCAACGCCTTGAGAAACTTGCCCGCCGCGCACTGGGCGATGCGGCGGGAGCCGGTAGCGCGGAAGCCGCTACCGCGGGAGCCGGTAGGGAGGGCGTCAGTAACGCGGGTGCAGGTAGCGCGGGCGCCGGTTCCGGGAAAACCGGCCCATCTGGCTCCGGGAAACCTAGCCGATCCGCTCGCAGTGATGATGCCCTCGCCCTCGTCACCGCCTGGGCATATCCGGATTTGTTGGCCCGCGCGGTGGATAGCACCTCGGGGCGTTACCTCCTGGCTAATGGCAGCGGAGCGGTACTCCCGCACGGCTCTCCGCTACTGGGAACACCCTGGCTTGCGGTAGCAGAAGTGAGCGCCAGCCAGGGCCGGGCGGATGCGCTCATCCGCGCCGCCGTACCCGCAGATGAAGAACTCGCTCGCCAAGCCGGTCGCGGCCTCATCACTACCGGCACATCTATGAGCTACCGGAAAGGCCGCCTCCGCGTCCGGGAAACCACGCGCCTAGGAGCCATTGAACTCACGGGTCGGGCCCTCGAACAGGTCCCGCGCGCCGCTGCCACCGCGTGGGTGAACGCCGCAGCCAGTTCCGGCACCCTCCCGCTCGAATTCACCGCCGGAGCCCAAGCCCTGCGCGAACGCCTCGCCTTTCTCCATACCGTCCTGGGGGAGCCTTGGCCAGATATGGAAGAATCCGCGCTGCGCCAACGCATCGAGGAACTGGCCGGCCCCGAACTCGCCGCCCTCGCCCGGGGTGGCACCTGGGGAAACCTGGGGGCCGGCAATATTGAACGCCTGCTGCCCTGGCCCGAAGCTACTCACCTTGATGAGCTCGCCCCCGCCAGCATGACTATCCCCACCGGGGAACAGCGCACCGTTCACTATGCGGGGGGCCGGCCCACCGTGCGCCTGCGTGTCCAAGAAGCCTTCGGCTGGGCCCGCACTCCGCGTCTGGCCGGCGGGCGTATCCCCGTCACCCTTGAACTACTCTCACCGGCCGCCCGGCCCGTTGCCATCACCGATGACCTCGCAAGCTTCTGGGCCGGCCCCTACGCCCAAGTGCGGGCGGAAATGCGCGGGCGCTACCCGCGCCACCCCTGGCCCGAAGATGGCGCTACCGCCAGCCCCACCAAGCGGGCCCGCCCGCGGCGCTAAATAGCCGCGTCACTACACTGCGGCATGCCGCTCAATATGGGTATGCTGCGCAAACGCGGGCACGCTGGCGCGGCCCGTGCTACTCAGCTCCGCGCCGGCCGCCCCGAATGTGCCTCAGTAGCCAAAGGTCAAGGTGCCAGTTTCGTCGTCGTCGGCAAAATCCCGGCGAATAGAAGTTGCGGCCCCGGCAAGATTACGTAAACGCGCCCGCAACGTCTCAACCGTGAGACCCGCCATCGGCAAACAGATCCGCAACTGCAAGTGACCACCGGACATCACCGCATCGCCATCCAAAAACTCACCGATCCGCTCCAAAATATCGCGGGTGCGGACCTCCGTTGGCGACTCCACCAGCGACGCCGCCACGTAGAGCACATCCCCCAGCCCGGGAACATTCGCGTAACTCGCGATCATCTCCTGCTTATCCGACTCCGAACGCCACACCACCTCAAAACGGTAATGCACCCCATCCGGCAGCGCCTGCGCGTGATAATCAGCAACAAGCACCTCGTACAGGCCCGCAGCCGTGGTCACATCACGGGCATCGCGTTCGTCGCGCCCAGACTTCTTAGACATCAGCCTCCCCTTCCCGCGCGGAATCCGGCGCGGATTCCGGCAGCGTATCCGCGCCGCTCAGCGCCCGGGCCTGCGCCGCCACCAAGGCCGCGCAGGCAGTCAGCTGCGCGGTCGGAGCCGGCAGCGCCACCGCGTAATGAATATGCGTGCGCCCACCCAGCAGGCGAATCCCGCCAATGGGCAGCGTGTCCGCCGCGCGCAGCACCGCGATAAGATCCGGGCCGGTCGGGTCAATACCAAAATGCTCGAGCACCGCTGCCGCATTGCGGGAAAGTGATGCATCGGATGGCGTCCCGGGTTGAGCGGCGGGTGTGGCGCCAGGTTGAGCGGCAGCGGCGTCAGACGCCGCGGATGCGGCGGCGCCGTCGTACTTACGCAGCTCCGCGCCGGTGAGGATGGGTGCAGCGAGGTGGACGACGGCGCGACTATCGTGCCGGGTCGACTGCCCGGGCCAGGCCGTCACCGGAACCCCGTGAGTGACAAAACGTAAAGCCGGAGTGTCATCCGCCCGCGCATCCGCATAAGCAGCGCGCAACGCGGCGGCGGCTTCCTCCCATGTTGTGAATGTCGATACCACCTCACCAGTATTCCACGTTGGCAGAAGAATGCGGCACAGCCCGGGCGCGCCGCGTACAATAGACCTCATCCCGTCCACGCTTGTCCGCGGACGGTCCCCTGAGCATCCTCGTGATTATTCCGCGACCCTCGAGTAGCAAAGGACGGTACCAACAGCCATGGCGCATGGAGCACATCTGGCCCCCGAGAGCGACAACCAGGCGGATGCCTCCGCACTGGACCACGCTCTGCTTGCTATGGTCGCTGAAGCAGCCCGCCTGACCGCCCCGCGCATGTGGATCAACCGCCTCCGCTTTTCTTCCCGCCGCGCTGCGGTAGCCGCTCGCACCCGCCTGCAACGCAACGGCTGGGTGCAGCAATCGCAACTTTCCCAATTCGGGCGTTCCAAAGATTCGTGGATGCTCACCCTCTGGTCCGCGACCGCCGTGGATAATGGCGTTATTGCCGATTCGCGCTCGTATCTTGAACTTATTGCCGCCGCTACGAACGGGCGTTACCTGGGCTGGGAAGCCTCGCTACTGCCGGCCCTGCGCGAATGCGATAATCCCGATTATTACCCGGAAGGGAGCATCGGTTGGCTCGCCCCCGGAGATGAGAATTATCTGCATGAGGCACGCGAAGAAGCGAAGAAACTGGTGCCGCGCGGCCGGGAACTACCCCAGAATTTACGGGATATTTGCGCGCTGCTGCATGACCTGCGCGGCCAGCGTTCCCGGCAGGCCCTCGCCTCCGGGCTCGGAGTGCTCATCGGGGACAGGCTGGTGGCTCATGCGCCGCTTGCCTGGGTGGCCTACCGCCAGTGCGGCGGGTTTTATCCCTGCCTGCTGGGCCTGGAACGCGATACCGCCTACTTCCCCGAATCCATCGTTGCCGAAGCCTACGACGCCGAAGCGGACCTGTGGGAGCGCCTCCGGGAGGTAGTGCTGGAACTACCCGCGGCAGAGCATGAGCGCGGCGCGCACGAACAGTAATGCGGGCGCCGCGGTGAGGATTATTTAGCGCGCACCGCCAGTGCTGCCCGGGCCGCCCTGGCCCGCTGCGGTACCCGGGCCCGCCGGCCCGCTGAGTTCCCGGGCGCAACGCGCCGCGCCTTCGATTTGGCTGGCAATCCACCCCGGCCGCTGCCCGCTGATCTCAAAAGCGTGGCTGAAATAAAGATCCGTGCCGTGTACCACCACTCCGCCGAGCGGAAGAGCCGCGGCCTGGCGTGCCGCCTCCCGGACGGCCTCCGCGGTGGCATCCCCCAACCGCAAGGTCACCGCCGCGCTATCCGCCCCGCTGACCAGGGCATTACGCAGCATCACCACCGGCACTTCGTTACCACCCACCCGGAGCGTGGCCCCGAAACCGTATTCGGCCTCAGCCGCATCGCGCTGCCCGAGCAGCGGCGCGAGCGCGGAAACCAAGCCGTTCCAGCGATACACCCCGGCCGTGCCCAGCAGCTCATCGAAACGGGTATCCACCCCGGCCGGATCCGTGAATTGATCGGCATCCCCGGGCGCATTCCCCACAAAAGGATTCATTTCCGGGCGCGCGGAGAAGGTATCCTCCAGAATATCCCCGGCGCCGGCCACCGCCTCCGGCCCGAAAAGATCATCTTTCGTGGGGGGAACGTTATCCAGACCGCGCACGAATACCGCGGTAGCGTCAATAGCGGCGACGACGAGGAATTTCACCATGCTGGTTAGCCGCGAGAAAGGTAACCCGGCCATGCGCAAGGCCAGGTGCAGGACCACTTCCTCCCCGACAATACGCACATCCCCCAGGGAGAACGTCTCAAAAACCCAGCCGGCCAGGCCGGTCACATCAATGAGATCCGCCCGGCCCACCCCGCAGCGCAGATTGAGATAGGAACGCCCCTCCGCATCGCGGGCGGGGGAAAGTTCCACAGTTTTTAGGTTGTGCCCGATGGCCACGGCCAGGCGCAGCCCTTCCGTGGATGCCACCGGCCGCATCCCTGCCCGGCACGCGGTTACCACGCGTTCCCAGGTATTAATGATGTAGCCCGGTTCGCCGGGTTCGGCTTCCGGAATATCACCGAGGGAAGCGGCGATGGTATCAATTTCCCGTCCGATAGCGTCCATCTCATCCATGGGGGAAGTCTACCCGGGGCCTACGACAGCAAAATGTGGTGTTCACGCTCGGCGGCGCGGTGGGAGATGTCATATTAAGTAAAAATGTGGCGAATAACCGGGGAGAAAGTCCCGGCTGTGTACCCGCACCCTCGCGCGCGGGAGCAATGTCGCGTAGGATTAAGCCCCGTCACCAAAAAGTAAGGGTACCCTTACTTACGAGCGCTGGGCTTCCTCACGAGGTACATCCAATCAGGACTCAACGCCCAGTATAAGCCAGAAAGGGGATGGTGATGGGAATGGGATATAAACGGCGTGCGGTACGGGCCGGCCTGGCCGCGCTGTTGGCGAGCATGCTTGCCGTGGTGGGGGCCTGCGGGGCTGCGTCGTCGCAAGAAAAAAGCGCGGGAAGTGAGAAACCGCAGGTGCTCACCACTTTCACGGTACTGGCCGATATGGCACGCAATATCGCCGGTGACCATATGGAGGTCGCGTCGATCACCAATCCGGGCGAAGAAATCCATGACTATCAGCCTTCGCCCGGCGATATTAAGCGCGCGGAAGGCGCCGATATCATCCTCTACAACGGCCTGGGCCTGGAGCGGTGGTTTGAGAAATTCGTGGAGAATTCCACCGCTGAACGTGTCAACCTCTCCGATGGAATTGAGCCGGTCGCTATCGCGGAAGGTGATTACCAGGGCAAACCGAATCCGCACGCGTGGATGAGCCCGAAGAACGGCAAACTCTACGTGGATAATATGGTCGCCGCTTTCGCGAAAGTGGATCCCGCCCACGCGGAGGACTACCGCGCCAACGGTGAAAACTACAAGAAGCAGCTGGACGCCATCGCCACCGATATGGACGCGGCCCTGGCTACCATTCCCGAATCCCAGCGCGCGCTGGTGAGCTGCGAGGGTGCTTTCTCCTACCTCACGCGCGATCACGGCCTGCAAGAAAAGTACCTGTGGGCGGTTAATGCCGAAGGCGCACAAACCCCCAAGGCCAAGGCCGACCTCGAGAATTTTGTGCGCACCTCCGGGGTGCGGGCGCTGTTCTGCGAATCCACCGTGGATGACAAAATGGCATCCGTCGCCGAGGATACCGGCGTGCCGGTGGCCGGCTTACTGTACGTAGACTCGCTTTCCGAGGCGGACGGCCCCGTGCCCACCTACCTCGATTTGCTTCGGTACGACGCCGATCTCATCACCCGCGGGCTAACCGGCAAAGCAGGGGAAGCCGCGAGCGAACCCACGAAACCGACCGGCAAGTAAACGCCGCTCGCATATAAACGCTGTTCGCAGGCCAACGTGGCTAGTAGGTCAGCGCGGCCAGTAGGCCAACGTAGCTGGCAGGCCAACGCGGCTAGCAGGCATGTCACAATCGCAGAAAGGCGGAGGAACGGTGGCAACACCAACAGAATCTCCGAAATACGCTCTTGAGGTGAGCGGCGTTCACGCGCGCTACGGCTCGGTGCAGGCCCTCACCTCGGTGAGCTTCGGGCTGACCCCGGGTGTTATTTGCGCACTCGTGGGGCAAAACGGCTCGGGTAAATCCACCCTCATGAAATCAATTATGGGATCCGTGCGGCACGGCGGGGATATTACGATCCTCGGCCAGAGCGGCGCGCGGGCCCGCAAAGCCGGCCTGGTTGGCTACGTTCCCCAAAACGAAGGCGTGGACTGGGCTTTCCCGGTGAGCGTGCGCGAGGTAGTCACCATGGGCCGCTACGGCTTCATGGGCCCCACCCGCCGTGCCCGCGCCGAAGATCGCGCGGCGGTGCGCCACGCCCTCGACATGGTGGAAATGACCCCCTACGCGGAACGCCAGATCGGCTCCCTTTCCGGAGGGCAGCGCAAACGCGTCTTTATTGCGCGGGCCATCGCGCAGGGCGCCCAGCTCATGCTCCTCGACGAGCCCTTCGCCGGGGTGGATAAGCCCTCGGAAACCATGATTATCGCGCTGCTCCAGAAACTGGCTGCTTCCGGGGTAACTATCCTGGTCGCCACCCACGACCTGGCCGGGCTACCCCAACTGTGCTCCGAAGTGCTCCTCCTCAACCGCCGCGTTATTTTCCACGGCCCGGTGGCCGAGGCCATGCAGCCCGAGCACCTCATGCAGGCTTTCGGCGTCGTCCCCGACCACAACGAACCCGACCCGGCCGCGGACCCGGCCACGCACCTGCGCAAGGCAAAGGAGAATCGCTAGTGTGGTACGAACTTTTCGTTGAAATGTGGACGCACCCCTTTATGGTGCGGGGTGCCACGGTCACCCTCACCGCGGCGATAGTGTGCGCGGTCATCAGCTGCTGGCTGGTGCTCATCGGCTGGTCACTTATGGGCGACGCGCTCTCGCACGCGATTCTGCCCGGCGTGGTTATCGCTTATGTACTGGGAATGCCCTTCTCCCTGGGCGCGGTCATCGCCGCGCTCATCGCGGTGGCGCTCATTTTCCTGCTGCGCTCCACCTCGCGAGTCAAAGAAGACGCCTCCATGGGAGCGGTGTTTACATTATTCTTCGCGGTCGGGTTGATCCTCATTAAACTCAACCCTTCCAATGTGGACCTCAACCACGTGATCTTCGGTGACCTCCTGGGCGTCACTCGCGCGGATATGATCCAGGTGGTCATCCTGGCACCGCTCGCGCTCGCGATTTTGCTCTTCAAGCGGCGCGACCTTACCGCCTACGCTTTCGACCCCACCCATCTGCAAGCCATCGGCATCCGGGCGCGCACGCTCGGCGCGATTTTGCTCTTCTGCCTGGCGCTCACGGTGGTAACGGCCATGCAGGCGGTAGGCGCAATCCTCATTATTGCGCTGGTGATCGTGCCGGGTGCCACGGCCTACCTGGTCACCAACCGCTTCCGCGTCATGCTCATATTCGCCCCGATTTTCGCGGCCGTGTGCGCGCTGGTGGGGCTGTACGTTTCCTACTGGCTCGACCTGCCCTCCGGTGCCGCGGTGGTTACGGCCCAGGGCATCATGTTCCTGGTGGTTTGGTTGATTTCCCCGCACGGGTTGCGCGGCAAGCTTGAGGGCGTGCGCACCCGCGCTGCCGCGGTTTCTCTATAGAACGACGGCGCAGCTAGCGGGCGGCGGCCTTCCCCTAAAAATGTTGCTCCAATAAACGGGTGTGGCCCAGAACCTTCGCGGTCCTGGGCCACACCTGTTATTAACTAGCGCTTATGTACTGTGGCTATGCACTGCTGAGCCTGCACTGTGTTTTAGTCATGAGCCATGCGTGGCTGGCGCTACTTAGCTGTGCCGGCGCCGCATCAGCAGCCCGGTTCCCAGCAATGCAAAGGCACCAGCCACCAACCACGCGCTCTGCGCGCCGGTGGCGGGGAGCTTCTTCTTGATGGTGCGGGTCGGCTTGCTCGGAGCCACCGGTTCGGCCGGTGCGGATGCGGTGCTTGGAGCTGCCGGTGCAATGGTAGGCGCAACGGTCGGTTCGGCAGTCGGAGCAGCTGTAGGCACGGCCGTGGGCGCTACCGGAGCTGTCGGCTGGGCCGTGGGCGCTACCGTTGGATCAACTGTCGGGTCTGCCGTCGGTTCGGTGGTCGGCTCAACTGTGGGATCAACCGTGGGCTCGGTGGTCGGCTCGGTCGTGGGCTCCGGCGGAATCGGCGTGCCCGGGGTTAGCGTCGCAGCCTTCTGGGTGAAGCTTACCTGCGCGTTGAGAACAGTGCTGCTCCCATCGGCAAACGTCACCTTGATCGGCAGCTCGTGGGTTCCGGTGGCGGCCTCTTTCCCGATTGTCACGGAAAGTGCGCCGTCGTTCGGATTAACTACGACGTCCCAGCCCTTGGGAAGGGTCGCTCCGTCATTGAGTGCGTAAGCACCGTTCTGGCTGAGCGCGGGGGTCACCGCAGCGCCGCTCGCATCCGCGAAGCTCGGGGCGGCCACGTTCACGGTGACCGGATCCAGATTCTCGCGGGTGGCAGAGGCCGGCTGGTAAGCGGCGTTCACCGCGGTGACGGTGACCTGCGCGGTTGTCGAAACAATATCTTCCACCCAGGTACCCGCGGCATCCTGAGTTTTCACGGCGCGCTTGTAGGTGACCGGATACACGCCGGGCGTGGCAGTATCCACCTGAGAAGCGTCAATGGTGACACGGGTGGGAATGCCGGTAGCATCCGGGGCATCGTAATTCGCGGTGGAGTAGGTGATGACCTTCTTCGCGTCGGTGACCGCCTGCGGATCCCGGTCGGTTGTGAGCGTGGCGAGGTCAAGGTTCCCCGCCTGCGCTGCCTGCTCTGCGAGACCGCGAATCGTGCTCAGCTGGGCGCGCGCATCATAAGCGCTGTACTGCGGAATCGTGACATCGCTGGCCTCAACAACCTTGACCAGGCGCACGTGTGCGTTGGAGAGCTCCGCCGCGAGCGGTGCATACGCTCCCGCGTTCATCGCGATGGGATTTCCTTCGGCGTCCACAAAGCTCGGCTGCGCGGCGGACATGCCGTAGGTGTAGACCGGCATGATCTGGTTGGCGGTTGCCCCAACGGAGTACCCCTTATCGCGGATCGCATCCCGGATCGGCATGAGGTCAATCTGGTAGGAATTCACCGTGGCCGTTGAAATCTTCGAGATCATGCTGTCGTAGCCGGTGCACTGTGACCTCAGCCCATTGGTGTAGGTGGTCTGGTACTGCAGATTGAAACCGTCAGCGAAGGGAACCTTCTTCGCGGCATCCACGTCCCGGTGCTTAACCGCGGGCATAGCCTGCTGAATATCAAGAGGGACCTGGGTGAAGGGGCCGGAAAGGTCATTGTAATTGGCGGCACCGGACTTCTCCACAGCCACGAACTTCCCGGTGGTGCCGTGCTGGTTGGCCGTAGCTCCGTTATCTAGCTGGGTGAGCGGAGTGAAACCGCGGAAGCGGATAATCCGCTTGTAGCCTTGGGCTTTCTTAGACATATCTTCGCCGTAATCAGTCCCAGACTGAACCAATTTGTGGTTCTGCAACGAAGCGATCGGCATCAAACCCTTGACTGTGGCAATATCCTGATTGAACTTGAGGGGGACATCCACCGTGATGATATCGTCCGGGCCGGTAGAAGCCGGGAGGTTACCGCGGATCCACACCGTTGCCACGTTATCCCAGTCTGCATCGGTCATCATGGCGAGGGTCTTTTGGGTGTTGTCCTTGAGGATGAGCCAGATGGTCACCTTGGTAGACACGTCTGAGTTCGCGAAGAATTCCTTAAGCTTGGGGCCGTCCACAACGAAACCTGAAGCTTCAGCCGGGGCGCCGGAGGTATCATAGGCGGCATTGCCATCGCTCCAGCCTACCTGGTAATTGAGCCCGTAAAGCGTAGTCGCGGTGTTATTGCGTACCTGGATGCGTGCGGTGAGCTCGGTGGTCTTCGTGAGATCAATGAGGTTATTACGCATGCAATCGAGGCGGTTGCCCGGATCTTGCTGCGGGTTGGCCGGCATCGGGAAATTATTGGACGCCGAGCCATCGGCTGCGCGTAGCTGCATACCCACGCTGAATTTGGCGTCTTTTCCGTTTTTATCTTGCGGGGTGATGAGGCTGCCATCACCGCTTGCCAGCCCCGAAACAATTGCGGGACTGGGGTTATCTGCTGTGGGAACATCCGCGACGGCGAGTGGTGCGATTCCGCATCCGAGGACCGTGAGGGCGGATAGTGTTCCGACGGCGAGCCTGCGCATCTTCGTCATGATGTCCTATCCAGAGTAGTGATTACTTATGCTTCTAACCCTAAATGAAATTTCGTGTTAGTTAAAGCGATTTTGATAGGAGAATGTTAAAGTGCTGTGAGCTGGGTGAATTGTTGGCGCGGGGAGGGGTTGGCTGTTAATTGGTGATGCTATGCGAAAGGGCTGCGGGGCAGGGGTGTGCGTCGTCGTAAAAAGGTGTAATCTAAAACTATTGAGGTGACAAACTTCGCGCAAGGATGCGGGAAAGGGATCTCCTCGTTCGCCGCGATAGTTGCGAGGAAGGTGTACGGTCATGGGCGTTATTCGGGGCGTGACGGAAGAAGATATTCTCACGTTTCTTCGCGAGCAAGGTATCGAGGCTAACGGGAACTACCTGGTGGCACGCAAGTATCGCAGCTTCCTGAATGGAATCGGCAAGCTCCTGGTCTCAAACTTGTGGAACGCGATCGACGCGGCGGTGATCCGGGTGCTCGTGGTCACCGACGCCGAGTTTATTGTGATCAATCCGGAAGGCGCGTCGGGGCTGTCACATATTTCGCGAGCGGACGGCAAACGTTTCCGGCGGTACCCGTGGGAGAACGTGATCGACTTTCATGTGGAGCGCAAAGCCACTACCGCGCTTATTAGCTGGACTGCGGAGGGCAAGGCGCAGACGTGGGAAGTCGATATTACCGATCCGGGGGTTTTCAGTTTCAACCCGGTCAATTTGCCGGCGTTCCTGAAGCATTCGCGTTAGCTTGGTTTATTAGCCCTTGGTTGTGTTGGCCGGGCTTCGGGCGAATTGCGGGGGTAGCACCGTTCCGGCTTGGGGTGGGGCATGGGCCCGAGAAAAGAAATTGCTCCCCACCGGGATTTGCGTCACCGAGGAGGAGCTTCGCGCGCTCGAAGGGATTCGAACCCCCGACCTTCTGATCCGTAGTCAGATGCTCTATCCACTGAGCTACGAGCGCACAGTCGCGAGAGAGTTACCGAAGACCTCCTCAATAAAAAATTGAGGAGGCGAGCGATTAACCCGCCTCGTTTTGCGACAGATAAGAGTTTACATCGTTGCTCGGCGAGAACAAAATCTACAGGCCAGGTGCGTTATGTTTCACATCTGGGCTGGATGACTGATGTGTGCATCTCCCATTGCTTTTCGGAAACTATCCAACTAGATTGACTAGTGATAGACCCCCGGTCAGGCCTCTAGCTTTTAGCAATGCACAAATGACCGGGGCCTTTCTCTACAGGCAGGCGAAATGAAACAATGGCTTACCTACGAACAACAGCTTTCACTGCTTGTAGACCGCGGGCTGTGCATTCAAAATGAGAAAGTGGCGCTAGAGTTTTTATCTAGAGTAAATTACTACAGGCTTTCCGGCTATTTCCGCTACTGGCAACGCGACCCGGTTCGTAACGATAATCGGTTTATTCCGGGTACTTCTTTCGAGAAAATAAAGCAACTCTACGAAGCTGAGGAACAGCTCGTCGTGAAATGTAACGACATATTACACCCGCTAGAAGTGTTGCTCCGTACGAGATTTGCGTACTCGTACGGTCATCTCGTCGCGCCCTTCGGCGGCTTCGCCCGTGGGGACGGTTTTACGCAACCCCCAAATCCGAACGGTGTACGGGCTGAAGAACATGCGCTGAATAACCTTGAGCATTCCAAAGAATCTTTCATCGCTCATTACCGGGATGACATTAGAATTGGGAACTCGTACGCGTTAGAGGCGTATGATCGAATGCCTATCTGGGTTGCCGTAGAAGGAATGACGTTCGGCGCCCTTTCCCGTTTAATCGCAGCATCTGGAGAATCAGGCGTGCTAGATGAGATCGCTAAGTCTCTCAGCACTTCAAGGCGTACGTTGCCTAGCCAAATACGGTCGTTTGTGTATCTACGTAATAGGTGCGCCCACTGTTCGAAGTTGTGGAATCACTCCGTTCTTGATGCTCCCGGGCTGCTTCCCAACATTGAGCGTAGGGCGAAGAAAACGCACGGTCAGTTCTCTCCGCGTTCTGTATACAAAATATTCGTAGCTATGGATGAACTCACCTCGAAAGTAGGGATTGCTACTGGATGGCTCACCCACCAAATAGATCCGCTGCTCCATTCCAGCCCGCTACTCAGCGCGGGGATAAAGACACCTGCTCGCTACGGTGAATTCGATGTGTCCCGGTTCCGGTAACGGGCGGTTTCGATGCGGTACTAAGCATGCCGAAGGTTCGGCATGCTTTTGTAGCATAAAGCGGAGAGTAAGGGATTCGAACCCTTGGTGCGGGGTCGCCGCACAACGGTTTTCAAGACCGTCTCATTCGGCCGCTCTGACAACTCTCCTAGCAGCACCGCCCACGCGGGCTGCAAAAGGCTAGTTTAGCGTAGTTTCACCCGCTGTTACACCAGTGGTGCCGCTGCTTCGAGTACCGTTCCAAACTCACCTACCGGCGTGAACTCGGGCAGCAGGATGCGCTCCATCAGGTGCGCATCCATATCCGCCGAGTGATTACCGGAATGGGTCATGCCAGTATCCTCAAAACCTTGGCGGGCATAGAAGCCGCGCAGCGGGCCCACGCAGTCCAGGCGTACGCGATCATAACCGTAGGTAACAGCCAGCTGGGCCATCGCGGCCAGGATCGCGCGCCCGGCCCCCTTGGTCTCCACGGCCGGATTGGCCATAAGGGTGTGCAGGTAGAGGGCGGGCATATCATCGAACCAGATGAGCGGGTCGGAGTGGAGTGCGCGCACGGCGGCGGTGATGGTGCCATCAGCCGCGCGCAAGGCCCAAAATTCGCCGGCGTTCACTTGCTCAGCGATCTTCCACACGGGTAGCGAACCGAGCGGCCACTGGCTGTTCCCGGCCGCGGCCATAGTTTCTTCTATGGTGCGGCGGATGGTGGCGAGGGTGGGGATATCCTCGGCCGTGCACCGGGTCAGGCGAGTCGGTTGAGTGGTCATGAGAGTCGTCGTCCTCCGCAACTCGGTCCCACAGGGGAAATTCGGTCAGGAATTAGCCAGCGCTTGGCATGCATCGAGTACATATGCGCTGCTGTTAGGTTGGGTTGGGGGTGGCGTCGTCGTACCGGACGAAACACCGGGGGTGTCACACGGTCATGGGCCGCTGAACGCTAGCGTAAAACAAGAAAAGTATTCAGTGCAAGCTCTAGTAACGGTCAAGAATCAGTATCGTTGTTGTACGCGAACAGCTGGAAACGCGGGTGGTACCGCCCGGCCTCGCTTGCTGCACACAGGATTTTACACAGCGCGGCGGCCCTGTCAAAACATGATGTGTACCACCGGCACTCGCCTTCCGGCTACCGAGGGCGACGACGCCGCACTTCTCGCCCACCAGCCCCGTTATATCGCGGAAAAGTCCGCAGCGGCGGCCCGCGCCCGGCGCACGGCATTAAGTCTGACAACCACATAGGATGGTGTCATGACTTCTCAATACCAGGACCCGCACAATGATCGTGCGCAGGCCACCGTGCCCAGCGCTGGCGCCGCGGCTGGCCGTTCGGCCCGCGCGCTCGTCACCCGTACCGCCGACCGTGATTTCCGCATCCCGGCAGTCTTGCATCGGGATCATCACCTGACCGTCTTCTTCGATGAACGCCCGCATCCGAGCGGGGATTTTGACTGGGAAAACCTGGGCGGGGCGATGGCCGCCGATCTCCCTAATCCCAACCGGATTTGCTATATCAGCGCTCAACTCCCCGCGCCGGGTACGCCGCTGCGCCTTGATGACCTCGAGTTTTCCGCACCGCGCCCGGTTCCGGGGACCCCTGCCGTGTGCGGGGATCCGTGTGTGGCCGGTGGGCCCGAAGGTGCGAGCACCGGGAATGAAGGCGACCAGAACGCCGCGCCGGATGCCGGCATTACCCTGGCCTACGCGGCTTCGGAGGAGATCGGCTATTTCGGCTCTCGCTTCGCCGGCCCGCGGCTGGAAGCCTGGATCGCCTGGGGTACCGGCCTCGATTCCCTAACCCATACCCGGGTGGACGATGAGCTCTATAGCGAGCTGCGTTGTGATGGCCTCTTTGCCACGTCCGGTTCCACGCCGTTGCTGGGCGATACCGCGCTTCTCCCCTATGTGACAAACCGCGGCGGGGAGGCCGTTATCTACGTGGTGCATGTGCGCGCGGGCAAGATTGTGGCAATTTCCGAGCCGATTCGCCCGGTGGGTACTCCCGGCCTGGACGAAACAACCCTCGAGGTCTGCGGGGGAGAGGTGATCGCAAATATCCGCCTCCAAGGCGCGGGCGGGCGCGTGGTGGCGCGCTCGAAGGACGGTCTGACCTGGTCTGAACCGCAGCCCCTGAGTTTCCCCGATCCGGGCTGCAATGCCAAGCTGATCACCTGCGGAGATGGCACCGTCCTCATCCACCCGCATTCGGATACCGCTCGGGAGAACGGCGCTATTGTCGACGACGCCGGACGCCTGCTCCGCTCCCTGGGCCCGGGCGAATTCGGTTACTCCGACGCCGTGTGGCTCGCGGATAACCTCGCCGTCGTTTTCGAACACGAGAACTCGCTCTACCTGGACCTTATCCCGGGCAGCGCGCTGCGCTAATTCGGCCAAGAAATAACCCGCGTGGCACGCCACGCAACCGGGGCCGGGGGGGGGGGGGGGGGGCCGCCCCCCCCCCCCCCCCACCGCGTGCATTCCGGGTCCGGGATTTCCGGTAGCAGCGGTTAATGCTTTTATGCGAGCCAGCCCGAGCAGTCTCATCGTTGCTCATCAGCAGCTTTCGAAAACCTGACTAAATGAGCCAAGTCAGGTTTAAGTAGATGGGAGTGTCTGGATTCTGCCGAAGAATTTTAATAAGAGCCCTAAGGTCTACGTTGGCTAACTTGCCGGATACCGTGTCCTCAGCGTAATCACGTTCCTATAAGATGCTTGCAAGGTCGCGCCTTCTATAACTTAACGCTTCCTGGGAGGGGGTCAAATAGTTTACGCGAACGTTCGATTCGATAAAAAGTTGAGATTGAGGGTCACGGAAGCATATGTTACTGAGGTCGATTAGAGTAATGAAAGTACCCGACTCCGCGACTCGTCCGACAATTCTCTCGACACACAGTGTGATTGTCTGAAGGCTCTTCACGCTAAGCGGTCCCACTGGGGACTCTTACCATCAGGTGGGAGGTCAAGTGAACATGACACTGTTCAAAGGAGGTATCACTACTTGTGGCTAGACCATACGTGTCACACAAAAAGCTCTGCGACAATTCTCGCGCTGCCATGCTCGCAGCTATCGAGATCTACAATAAGCCACAGACAACCTATCGCGAACAAGTCGTCACGGTCTTGGTAATCAACGCGTGGGAACTCATTCTCAAGGCCGCACTGCGAAAAGCAAAGAAGTGTGTTTTCTACAAGAAAGAGCGAGGTAAGGACTACAGGTCCTTGTCATTGGAGCATTGTGTCGGCACTATGGATCGCTATCACCTATGGCCTAATAATGTAGACGGGACGGGGGTCCGTGCAAACCTTCACGTTTTAACTGACTATCGAAACAAGATCATCCACCTCTACGTATCCGATGACCTCAACACGATCCTCTATATGTTCCTGCAGCAAAGCATCGTAAATTATCGGGACTTCGTACTCGCTGTCTTCGAAAAAGACTTGGCTGATGACATAACATGGACTCTTTTACCCTTAGCCGCAAGCACCCCAAGTGATGTTATTCGCTCGCTAAAAGTCGATGGAGATAGAAGGTCCGCTCAGGTGGTTGAGGACTTCCTTCAAGATCTACGGCAGATCATCGGCAAAGCTGAAAACCTCGGCGCAGATATGGGTCGCGTCGCCATGGTTCAAGAGATCAACCTACAGTCTGGTAAGAAAATCAGCCGGGCCGATCTTGAAGTAGCAATTAACCAGACGGCGCCGACTACCATCATTCAACGTAAAGTCGACCCGAATGAAACCCATCCATATTCTGCAACTGAACTGATCGAGCGAGTAAATCAGGCAAGGAAAAACGGAAGAAAACTGACAATCTATGACCTGACTTGCATGGCGTGGAAGCATAACCTGCGCGTCAACAACAAGTTTGCTTGGCGTGGAAAACACAACCTCTCCTGTGTCTGGTCAGGAGATGCGTTGAACTTTCTCAAGAAGCAGCCCGAGGAGGAATACGCCCGTGCCAGAAAAGCCTACCAGCGGCATCTGAAAGACAAAAATCGTGACGAGAAATGAAATCTTGTCACGCAACTACTTGACGTTGAACACCCCTGTCCAAAATACTTACGACACGACAGAGTTTTAGCGACAGTAGAAAAGTAGCCCCGATCCAACGGTTGAAAAACGAAGGGGCCGGTAAGCGTTACTTTTCTAGGTGCGAATGGGTCGACTGGGGTGCGGGGCGAAAAGGCAGCCCTGGGCTAATAGACAAAAGTGTGCCTAATGACGGCGTGGCGGTGGCTTTGGTTCCGCCCGGACCCGCACGAACCGGGCCTGCAAACGAAGAGCGTGGAAGAGAGCACCGTTCGCGCCCGGTTTCGTGTCCCTAACGCGCACTGTGCGCATACACGGTCCAAAAGTCACCTCTGCCCCTTGCGCACCCCGTGCATGTGGCGCGTGGCAGTCCGGGCGAGACAAGTTTTCCGTCAAAGCATGTCTCGCCACGGACGTCAAGAAAGCAAGCTTATTGAGGTGCTCCAGATCAATAAGGCCTACTTTTCGTTGCCATAACGGGGCAAACCCCGGATATAAGACCCACCTTTTCTCTATTTATCCCGAGTCCTGGCAGTGAATGTCCTGCTTGAGGAACCTGCTCAAGGCGGTCCACATGCCGAGCCTGAGGCGAGCGAAGGACCGGGCCTGCCTGCCCGGACTGCCCGGAATCTGGGAAGCACGTTACCGCGGTAGGATGAAGCATGGCATGGAAGAATGTGACCCGCGGCGTGGCGGGGATATGTGTAGTGTGCTTGCTGGGGGCGTGCACGAGTAGCAGCCAGACCCCCGCGGTGGGATCGCGGAGCGAGACCGGCGCGGCGTCGTCGGCATTGAAGGAAAAGGCGGGTAGCGAAGCGGACTCTGCGAGCCCGAGCTCCTCGGCAGCAGAACAGAATGCCGGCAGCGAAGATACCAGCGAGGCGATTGCCCGCGAGGCGCTGAAGTTCGTGGACGAACTCGCTGAAGCGGAGATGGGAATCATCCACTGGGACAACGCCAAGGGAGGCTCGGAGGACCTCAATTACGCGGGCGAACGGCGCATTGCGGTGACCTACTCGGGCGACGAGGCGAGTGACTACACCGTGCGCACGCAGGTACCGGACGGTACTGACGGCGGCCCCGTTTTGAAAAGCGATATGCGTTTCCTGATTGAGCATGCCGATTTTGGGCCGGCGGACCAGAGGGGCGTCTCCCACGGGAGCGTGCGCGAGGGAACCGCGGTGCCGGCAGCCGATACTCGCCTCCTCGAGGGATGCTCGGAGGGCGACGGGTGGACGATCACGCGGGGGTGGGTGGCATACAACCGGAACACCGATGTGATTGAGTCTTTCGACTTCACCATGAAAAAGCCGGGCGCCACTATTGCGGTGCGCCAGTCGGATGGATCAACGCGAGAGGAAACTTCATCTTGCACCGTGGTGTGGGACTTGGCCGCGGCGAACGGGCGGGTGATTGACAAGCCGATACCGAATTAGGCTGAATGAGGGAGCAGGGTGGGTTGAGGGAGCGCGGAATGGTGCTGCCGCTTCAGAACGGGACGGTTTAGACCAAAGTGTCAAGGAAGTCGAGGGCGTCGTGGAGGTCATCGAAAACTGCGCCGTCTTCTGGAAGCTCGCCGGCCATGATCTTCTCCGCGTGTTCAATTACTTGCTCGGTGAGTTCATTCGGTACGCATGACTCAAGTGGAGTACTTGGAGGTGCCTGGCCGCTGGCATGTGTATTGACCTGAGGAAGTATCGAATCTGGAAACTCCATTGGGGATCACCCCTTTCGCACGGTTGGGCTTGCGGTGTGCGAGATTGAGATTACCGGGTGCGGGCGGGGAGGTGAAGACCCTTAGATTCCGGAACGGTAAGACGCGAGTCCGGTAGGCGGAGGCGCGGGCCGGGCCAGTGGGTGATGAGCCAGCGGTCGTGCGTGGCGAGGATGATCGTGCCTGACCAGCGGGCCAGGGACTCCTCGAGGGCGTGCATGGCAGCCAGGTCAAGGTAGTTGGTGGGTTCGTCGATGACGAGGACAGCAGGCTTGGCCGCGAGCGCGAGGGCAAGCTGGGCGCGGCGCTGGTTACCGGCCGAAAGCTCGGGTATCGGGGTTGCCCACATAGATGGGTGCACGATGCCGGTGCCGCGCTCCCCGATGCCAGAGTTCCAGACCTCGGGAGTGAAGCCGGGATCTCCGCAGCGCGGAAGGCGTTGCGGGACGAAAGCTGACGGGCCCGCGCAGGAGAGAGTGCCGGAAGGCTGGGCGGTTGCGTGCTGCGCGGTGGCCGCGGGCGGCGCAGCGGTAGCAGGCGCGCTGAGGTGCCGAGAGTCGAGCGGAGCCGCGGCAGACGGCGGGGTGCCAGTGGCTATCCAGGTGAGGAGCGTGGATTTGCCGCTGCCGTTGGCGCCGGTGACCAGGAGGTGCTCGCCGTGGGAAAGGTCGAAGGTAACCGGGGTGAGGCGACCGGGGACCGCTGCCTCGCGAGCGGATACTGCAAGGCCGGCAGATGGGCGGGCCGAGGGTGATTCTGGCCGAGTCGCACCGGCATACTCCGGGAACGTAAAAGTGTAGCTGCGGGGTTTGCGTACTTCCCGGGTGGCGAGGGCCTCGAGTTTACGGTCGTCGTGGCGGGTGCGGCGGGTGGCCGTGCTCTGGGCGCGATCCGCGAAGAACTTCTTCGCCTTACCCTCCGCACTCGCCAAACGCACCCCACCCCGGGCAATACCACCGGATGCATAGCGATGTGCGCGCAGCTGCGTCTTTTCTTCTTGTTGGGCCAGGTAGAGCGCCCGGTAGCGCTCCTCCGCATCACGCTTGGATTCAAGATAATCCGTGTAGGTACCGCGGCATTCCCACACCCCGCACACCTCACCACTGCCTTCGGCGCAGGCCAACTGTGCCCACACGCTCATATCCATATCCACAATGAGCGTGGCAACATCCTCAATAAAAGCACGGTCATGGCTAGACATAAGCACCGGGCCCGGCCAGGAGCGCAGCATATGGCTGAGGTACGCGCTCGCCTCCGCATCCAGATGATTGGTGGGCTCGTCCAAAATAAGAACCTGCGGGCGGGCCACTAGGGTGACCGCCAAGTTCAGCCGCGCGCGCTGGCCCGGGGAGAGCGTGGCCAGCTCCCGCGAGCACCCGCTCCCGGCCAACATATCCAGGCCCAGACCAGCCAA
Source organism: Actinotignum sp. UMB0459 (assembly GCF_051905915.1). NCBI lineage: Bacteria > Bacillati > Actinomycetota > Actinomycetes > Actinomycetales > Actinomycetaceae > Actinotignum > Actinotignum sp. UMB0459. The sequence continues at coordinate 126,369 of NZ_JBQAIK010000014.1, forward strand.
AGCGTCGTCGGCCCTATCCTCAAGCGACCACAGGTCCAGGCGGGTGATCTCGGATAATAGCCGGTCGTATTCGGCCGCGACCGGGCCGCCCTCCCCCAGGCGTGCGCTGAGCGTTTCGAAACGGGCGAGTAGTTCCCGCGCGGGCGCGAAGGTGCTTGCGAGGAAGTGAGCGACGGTCGCGGCGGCGGCGTCGTTCGACACGGGGCTCCATGGGATGGTGCTGGCGCCGGTGCGGGTGACGGTGCCGCGTTCGGGACTGAGATGACCTGCGGCGATGCGCAGCAGGGTGGTTTTGCCGCAGCCGTTCGGGCCGATGAGGACGGCGCGGTCGGCGGCGGTGAGGCGCAGGGTGATGCGGTCGAGGAACGGGCGGGCGCTGTAGGAAAATGAAATATTGTCAAGAATGAGGGCAGGCATGGTGATCTCCTTGGACGCGGCGGGTGATGCGGGGTGCGGCGTCTCAGCTGAGCTGAGTGGGGATCACAGTGTCATCGGAACGATGGCCTCCTTTGGCGTAGGGTTGTAGTCCCGGTTACATAAGTAAATGTAGCGACGGCGCGGGCGGTGGGTCAATCACCCCGGCTGCACGGCGAGGCCTCCCGCTGCGCTTCGGCTAAGAAAAACGTTTATTGGCGCCCTGGCGAGTCATGCCGAGCACGCGGCCGATGGCGGACCAGCTTTCGCCGGATGCGCGCGCTTCTTCTACCGCGGTATCGAGTTTGCGGTTCGCGGCGTTGAGCTCGATACTTGCAAGCAAGACACGTGTGAGTGCCTGGCCGAGCGGCGCGCCAACCGTATTGGGGCCGCGGCCGCCGTCGGCTTTTTCGTAAAAATCCGCGGCGGCAAAAGCTTCTTCGCTTGCATCTTGAGTCACATTGGTAACTGTAGTTACCGCGCGGGCGGTGGGTCAATGGTTAGCGAATGGCTCGTGAATGGTGCGGCAGTGAAATGCACGCAGACTGAAAGTCTGGATGCGAGACTTACAGTTAGAGTCATAATTCACGCGATAGGTAGACTCACAGTTTCACAGTCTTAATTGATAGTCTGATGCTATTTTTCGCAGTCTGCGTGTGAGTTTTAATAGTCTCAGCGCTAATTTTAGCAGTCTAAGTAATAATCTGCGCCCCAGACTTCGATTTAGACATTGAAAACCCGCGTGACTCATAATAGTCTATGAGTGTGATGTCGAAGTTAGAAAGCGAAGAAGAGCTGCTTGCGCTTCTTGCTCGTTTGCGCCTGCACTGCGGGGATGACACGTTTTACAAGGTAAAAGCTGCACAAGGTGGCCTCCCGGAAGACCTCGGGAAAACAATCTGCGCTTTCGCTAATATGCCTGAGGGCGGTTTCATTGTTTTAGGAGTCTCGGAGCCCAATTTCGATGTTATCGGTGTTACGCGCCCCGCAGACATCGAAGCAGGCGTGGTCAGCGTTGCACAAAACGCGGTCGTCCCGGCACCATCGGTTACAACTCGAACTCTGGCAGTCAACGGCAAATCCGTTGTGGTGGCTCAGGTACACCCGCTCGCTGTCATGCACAAACCCGCCACATTCCAGGGAAGCCCTTACCTGCGCCAGGCCGATGGCGATTACGTTATGCCGGCCACCGAACAACGGATGCTGGAAGTTGCTAAGCTAACGGACCGCGAAATTGATTCGCCGGACGCACAGGTAGTGGCGGATACGAATGTACGTGACCTCAAAGCCGACCTCGTGGAGAAATATATACGTGCGTGCCGGCGCGAGGTTCGCCCATTGAGCGAAAGTACCGATGAAGAAGTGCTACGGAATACTCGTGTGGCGCGCGAGGGCCAGCTCACCCTCGCCGGACTATACGGGTTAGGTACGTTCCCCCAGGGGGCCTGCCCCGCGCTCACGGTAACCGCAGCCGTCCGGTACTCGGGCACTCGCGCGACGGTCCGAACTTCTGACTTAAAGCGATTCAACGGCCCCGTACCTGAGCTTTTCGATGCGGTAATGGACTGGATTCGCCAGAATCTCACGAGTTACCAGGCCTATCTTCCCAGCGGTGACTTACGCTCCATCCCTGAACTTCCGCTCAACGCAATTCGCGAAGCAGTGGCTAATGCTTTGGTTCACCGCGATCTCGGCCCTGACACACTCCTGGAAAAAAGCATCGATATCCGCTTGGAGCCACGAAAACTTGTTATCTCGTCCCCGGGTGGGCTCAAGTCATTGACAGTTTCCCAGTTACTGAGTGAAGAGCTCACCCGCGTGCAGGTCAACCAGCATCTGTACCGCATCGCTACTTATATGACCGACGCCGATAGGAATAACATCATTAAGGGAGAAGGCGGCGGCATCCAAACAATGCTCCGGGAAGTGAAACGGTACGGCCTGCCGGCTCCCACAATTATTGATACGGGAGTCAAAGTCACGGTAGTTTTCCCACGCCCGCAATATGTCGATGATATTAACGTGGATGCGGTTCTCGGATCTCCTACACGCATCTCACCATTCGTGGACCCGGGGCCGGTTCCTGCCGAAGTTCTCCTGCAAGAAAATACCTCGAAAGAAGTTGCTTCGCCTACCGCGAGCGGCCCACTCTTGGCGTCGCGGGATACCGATTCTTGGCTCCGCGGGCTGAGCCGGAACGCGCCCGCGATTGTGGAAACGTTGCGCGACCGCAAGGGAGCGCTTTCCACCGGAGAGCTTGCTCTACTGACGGGGCTGTCCGTCGCGCAGATCCGCTACGCCCTCAAGCCGCTCCAGGAGGAAGGGGTGATTCAGCGCGATGGCGGACAGGGCGTAAAAACCACGACATATACCCTCTGCGAGCCGTCCACGCATATGTAGAGGCCGTTCGGGTGTAGTAAAGCTGGGAACTCCGACCGCCCCAGTAGTCACACGAGTCCCAGCGAAGGCCCTATGTGCTGTCGCGCCTGTACTGCGATTGCGTTACGCGCGCAGTACAGCCGGGAAAACATATACCGCTTCTCGCCGCACCGGCCGCAGTATTTTCAACGACGACGCGCCCTAACTCGCCGGCGGCTTATCAAGGGCTGTACCGTTGACGGAGCGGAAGTCCCATACCGAACGGCATTGCGACTTTTCTTCCCCGGCGCTGGCATCCCGAAGCGTGCCTTGCGGGTTGAAATCGGGGGTTTCCACCATGTAATCCACGTACTCGATCACTCCGGTACGTCGGTTGTAACCCACACTTCCCGCTTTAATAAACCAGTCGCCATCTTGCGCGCAGGTATCCATCAGCTGGGTGCCCAGCGATGGAAGCTTCGTTCCCTCGCGCAAAATCCCCGAAACAACCCCGCGCTCATTTTCAGCACCGTAATCGGCACTGCGAATCAGCAGACGCATATCATCCTTCGATAGCGGCGCCAGGCTCGCCTTATTGGGAGGCTGCCCGTTGATGGTGTAGTCCAGCACCTTATCCCCGTCATACCGCTGCGCCAGCTCATTTACACTGAATCGCGAGGCCCAATCATCCAGCCCTGAACGATTATTGGTGCGCAGCACCCGGACCTCGAACTCCGTGATGTTATCCACCGCGCGCAGGGCTTCCGCCGTGATCGCATCCCCCGGTGCGGGCTCCGCGCCGGGCGAGCCTGCTACCTCGGGTACACTCGCCGCAGAAGACGAAGGCGCCGCACTGCTTAATGAACTTGCCGCGCTAGGTGCCGGAGCTGAGCTTGCTGAACCGGCCGCCGGTGCCGGGGTGCTGGGTGCCGGTGGCGGCGTCGTCGTACTACTACAGGAAGCGAGGGCCGCGACCGCGCAGATTCCCGCGGCGCTGCGGAAAAGATTTTTTCGTGCCATACCTCATGCTACCGCCGCACAGTCCTCAAGAAACATTCACCCGGCGTCCAGCTTCCTTGCCTAGAATCGTTTTTTATGAACGACGCCGCATCCGCGCCCGCCGCGGGAACCGCATCCGCGCAGCCGGACCACGAATCCCTCGCCCTAACCGACCCCACCACCGGGAACGAGCACGTACCCGCAAGCGACCCGGCCCGCGGGCTGAGCGCCGCGCAGGCCGCCCAGCTCGCCGCGGAAGGCAAAGCGAATACCCTGCCCGACCGCTCGGGGCGCTCGGCCGCGCAGATTGTGCGCGATAACGTTTTCACCCGCATTAATTTCATGCTAGGGGTGCTGTTCATTGCCGTGATCCTCACCGGTTCGTGGATCAATAGCGCTTTCGGCCTGCTCATTATCGCGAACTCGATTATCGGCATTATTCAGGAACTGCGCGCCAAGCACACCCTCGATTCCCTGGCCGTCATCGGCGAAGCCCATCCGCGGGTGCGCCGCGAGGGCGAAGTGCGTGAAATCGCGCGCGAAGAGGTGGTGCTGGGCGATATTATCGTGGTCGCCGCCGGCGAGCAGATCGTGGTGGACGGCGTCGTCACCGAAGCCGATTACCTCGAAGTGGACGAATCACTCCTCACCGGCGAATCCGATTCCATCCACAAGGAACCCGGCGCCGCGATGATGTCCGGCTCTTTCGTGTCCTCCGGCTCGGGCAGCTACCGCGCCACCCGCGTGGGCGCCGATGCCTACGCCGCCAAAATCACCTCTGCCGCCTCGAAATTCTCGCTCGTCGATTCCCAGCTGCAAAACGGCATCGACCGCATCCTCAAAGCCATCACCTGGGTGCTGGTGCCCGTGGGACTGCTGACGATCTGGGGGCAGATCCGCGTGGTGGGCCTGGATTGGGCTGCCATCGGCGCACACTGGCGCGATATCGTGCTGTCCGTGACCGGCGCGCTGGTGCCGATGATCCCCGAAGGCCTGGTGCTCATCACCTCGACCGCTTTCGCGCTGGGTGTGATCAGGCTCGGCCGCCTGAACGTGCTGGTCAACGAGCTGCCCGCCATCGAAGGCCTCGCGCGCGTGGATACCGTCGCCGTGGATAAAACCGGCACCCTCACCGAAAACACCCTGTGGTTCGCGGGGCTCGAGTTGGTGCCCGGTGCGGCTTCGAGCAGCGGCTCTGCTTCCGGAGGCGCGAGTTCTTGCAGCGGTTCCGGTTCCGGCACCGTGTGCGAACAGCACGACGCCGCCGCTCCCGCCGCGCGCGCTCAGGCCACCGCGCGGGAAGCCCTGGCCCAGCTGGGCGCGGCCGACCCGGCCCCGAACTCCTCCATGGAGGCCATCCAGGAAGCCCTCGGCGCGCCGGCCCAGCCGTGGGAGGTGGCCGAACGTCAGCCTTTCACCTCGGCGAAGAAATGGTCCGGGGTGAGTTTCGCCAATGGCCAGCACTGGATTATGGGCGCCCCGGATGTGCTCCTTGATCTGGCGGGTCCCGCCGGTCAGGCGGGCGCCGTCGTTCCCCATAGCAACGCGGCAGCAACGAACGCCACCGCTCCCGCGACTCCCGCGACCGCCATCAACGCAGCCCGCGAGCGCGCCGCCGCCATTGCCGCCACCGGCCAGCGCGTGCTGCTCCTGGCCCGCAGCGATACGCCGGTCACGGCCGCGAACGCGCCCGGCAACCTTGAGCCGCTTGCCTTCATTTTGCTCGACCAAAAAATCCGCCCGGACGCCTCCGATACCCTGCGTTATTTCGATTCCCAGGGTGTGGCGGTCAAAGTTATCTCCGGTGATAATGCCGCGGCGGTCGGGGCGGTGACCACGCAGCTCGGCGTCAATGTGGGCACTCCCGTGGACGCGCGCACCATCCCGGAGGCGAGCTTCGCGGAAACGATTAATGAAAATGCCGTGTTCGGGCGGGTGACCCCGGATCAGAAGCGCGCTATGGTGGCGGCGCTGCGCGGGGCGGGACACACTGTCGCGATGACGGGCGATGGCGTCAATGACGTGCTTGCCCTCAAGGATGCCGACCTGGGCATCGGCATGGGCTCCGGCACCTCCGCGACCCGCTCGGTCGCGAAAATTGTGCTCCTCGACGATAAATTCGCCTCCCTTCCGCACGTGGTGGGCGAGGGCCGGCGCGTGGTGGGAAATATCGAACGCGTGGCGCGGCTTTTCCTCACCAAAACGGTGTATTCGGCGGTGCTCGCCATCGCGGTGCTGCTGTTCGCGCTGCCCTACCCCTTCGTGCCGATTCACGTGACGATCACCGGCTGGTTCACCATCGGCATCCCGGCCTTCCTCCTCTCCCTGCCGCCAAATAACGACGCCGCCCGCCCCGGTTTCGTGCAGCGCGTCATGCGTTTCGGTTTCCCGGCGGGCCTGATTGTCGGGGTTGCGACTTTTATTACTTACGTGATGTTGTACGACGGCGCAGCTAGCTCGGCATATGCGACTCAGGTGTCCACCGCGACTCTTCTAACGATGATTATTGCCTCCTCGTGGGTGCTCGTTGTGGTGGCCCGGCCCTATGTCTGGTGGAAGATTCTGCTGATTTTGCTGCCGCTGCTCGGGTACGGGGTGATTTTCCTCTGGCCGTTCACGCAGCGCATCTTCATGCTGGATTCCTCCAATACCGGGGCGATGGCCCTGGGTACGCTGGTGGGGCTGATCGGGGCGGCGCTGATTGAGGCACTGTGGTGGTTCTTGGGGCTGCGCTTCGGGGAGCCGGCTCGGCTGTGGCAAAGCGCGGAGCAGCGGGCCGCGCAGCGCACCCAGGCTGAGCTGCGCAAGAAGGCCACCGCGGAACGGCGCGCAGCGGACACGGCAAAATAGCGCGGGCGCGGGCGCGGGCGCGAAGTAGCGGGTGTTTCTCTGCTGGCCGAAAGGTGCTGAGCTTGGCAAACACGAAACTTGCTTGCCGCTCCCGGCTGCGCTCTGATTGAATGATTGTGGCTTGGCCCGTGTAGCCGAGCGCTCCGGTGTGTCCGGTAGCGTGCGGAAAGCGGCCAGGTACCTGTCATATCGGGGGCGTTTTCGCCGGTTACCGTGCGTTGTTTATCGCGCGGGGTTACCGCGCACCGCTCCCGCGCATCGTTAGGATTTATCGTGAGCGAAGAAGACGCAACCCGGTCGCCGCAGGGCGGCGAACCCACCCGAGCTTTCCCTCCGCACGGCTCCGAGAACACCACCCCCTCCTCTCCTTCGGCCGATTATCCCACCCAGGCTTACGCCGCTAACCCCGGTACCTACCCCGGGCCGGGCCACTACGGCGCCGGGCAGGGAAACCAGCACGGCAGCGCCGGATATCCGGGTGCCCAGGCAGGGCCCGGCAGCCAGTACCCCGGCCAGGCCGGCTACCCGCAGCAAGGCAATTATCCGGGTCAGGCCCCGCAATATGGCTCCGGCCAGGCTGGACAGTACGGCGGCCCGGGTTACCCCGGCGGGCAATACGGTGCTGGCCAGGGCGGGCAATACGGTGCTCCCGGCTACCCGAGCGGTCCGGGTAATCAATATCCCGGTGGCGGCCCGAACGGCCCGAACGGCCCGCGCGGTGCTTACCCGGCCGGATACGGCCAGCAGCCCAAGCAAAGCAAAACCGGGCTTTTTGTTGGAATTGGCGTGGGTATAGTTGCGCTAATCGCGCTGGTTGTTGGCCTCATTTTCTTCCTCAACCGGGATAAGGCCAGCGATGATGCGCAGCCCGATCCCAGCTCGGCGCCTTCGATCAGTGCACCCGCCACGCCGGACGGCACCGCCGCACCGGAAACCAGCAAGGCTCCCATCTTGGATTCACCCACCACGCCCGCCCCCGCGCCGTCCGGCAACTCTGGCGACTCAGCGGGCAAGGACGGCAAGGACGGGCTGACCTACACCTATCCTCCGGAGAAAATCGGGGCCCTCTTCGATACCTTCCTTAAGGACCCGACCTTCACCGAGGCCTTCGGCAAACCCGAACGCGATGACGCCGGAGCCTGCATTGGCAATGCCGCGCAGGGCAAGCTATCCGACCAGTTCATTGATGTCCTCGAGCGTGCCAGCAAGGGTGATATCACAGCCGGCAACGAAATTGAGGACCCTAAGTTCATGAACGACCTCCTCAACTTCATCCTCATCATGGACTCCTGCGGAGTGAATATCACGATGCAATAGGATCCTTCGCCGGCATACGTCAGTTCACTGTAATTCACCCGGGCACCGATTCCCCTCGAGGAATGAGTGCCCGGGTGCTTTATCTCCCGGCACACCTCAATGCGTATTATGCACGTGGCCGCATAGGCGCCGTCGTACATGCTCCGCATCACAGGCCGCACCCTGCCACAAACTCGACCGGGCAGGTACACTCAGAGCCCCAAGGAGGTTATGTTATGCATAATAATAATTATTATCATTGCGAGCACGGCGACCACGCCGGCGGGCAATGCACCTGCGCCCAGCGCAGTTCCAACACCTCCTCTGCATCGGCGTCAGAGGAGAGCAATCTATCCGAGGAGGATGGGGAATCATTTAACGAGGACGGCGACGACGGCCACCTCTGCCGTCTGGCTCGCACCCCCGCTGCGGTAGCTCCCGCGGCCGGCCACGAGCATGCCAGCGGGCACGACCACGGGCCCGGGCATGTGCACGGTGCCGGGGCGCAACGCGGGCGCATCGCCTGGGCGCTCGGTATTACGTTCTCCATCCTCATAGCCGAGGTGATCGGAGCATTCTGGCTCGGCTCGCTGGCCCTCCTTGTGGACGCCGGCCATATGCTCACCGATAGCGCCGGTCTGGTCATGGCGCTGGTGGCCGCTCACCTCACCACCAAACCCGCCACCAACCGCCGCACCTGGGGATATGCCCGGGCGGAGATTATTTCCGCGTGTTTACAGGCGACGCTGCTCCTCGGGGTGGGTATTTTCGTCATTATCGAAGCGATCAAACGCCTCACCGACCCACCGGAGATGCCTGCCGCGCCCCTGCTGATTTTCGGCATTATCGGCCTGCTCGGCAATATCGCTTCCATGCTGATTCTGTTCACCGGGCGCGGTGCCAGTCTCAATATGAAGGCCGCCTTCCTGGAGGTCTGCAATGACGCGCTCGGTTCGGTCGCGGTGATCGTGGCTGCGGCGTCGATCTACTTCACCGGCTGGGGCGGCGCGGATGCGATTGCCGCGATCCTCATCGGGATTCTTATTATTCCGCGGGCGCTGCGGATTCTGTCCACCGCGCTCAACGTGCTGATGGAGGCGACGCCGCAAGGCCTCGACCTGGACGACGTGCGCCGGCACATGGAAAATCTGCCGCACGTGATTCGGGTGCACGATATGCATGCGACGACGGTCGCCACCGGGCTACCAGTGCTGAGCGCTCACGTGGTAGTTGAGGATGAGTGCTTCTTCGACGGGCACGCCCCGCGGATCCTTGACCAGCTCCAGCAGTGCGTTGCGGAGCATTTCCCGGTCAAGGTGGAGCATTCCACTTTCCAGCTTGAGCCGGCCGAGCACAGCAAATGTGAGTATGTGCCGCACGGGTAGAGAGTGGAGCTAGGTCGGAGGTAGCGCTGGGCCGCGGGCTTGCGGGCTGCGAGTAGCTCTCAGACGCGGGTAGCGCCAAGCGCGGGTAACGCACTAGCCGAGGTCGTTCTCAGACGCGAACACGACCGAAAGTAACCGCAGGCAGCCGACAACCGCAGGCAAAGTGTGGGGCACCTCAATCGAGATGCCCCCACACGTGTGCGTTCACCGATGCGCTCAGCTGGCAGGCTAGTGCGTTAACGGGCTAGCGAGCCAGGAAAGTAACGCGGCAGCGCTCTATGCATTCTTGCGGCGAGTTGCCACCAGGGCCCCACCTACCAAAATAAGCACACTCCCCAGAGCGAAGGGCGCAGCCGCTTCACTACCGGTGTGGGCGAGGGTGCGACCAGCGGTCGTCGCTACCGCGCCCGGTTTGCCAGGCGCAGCGGTTGCGCCTGGCGTGCCGCTTGCGCCGGGCTGACCCGGTTTACCGGGCGTGCCGGGCTGGCCCGGTGTACCGGGTTGAGCTGGCTGTTCAGGCTCACCGGGCGCCGGCGTTTCCGGCCCGGGTTGCGGCTCCGGATTAGGCTCCGGCTTCGGCTTCGGCTTGACGGTCAGCTTCGCCGTCCGAGTCACCGTGGCACCCTTCTCATCGGTCACAGTGAAGCTCAGATCATAGGTGCCCAGGGTGTTCGGGTCGTAGTTATTATCCGGGCTGGGCACAGCCGTACCGCTGGAAGACACCACCATATCCGCAGGATCGAAGGGATCGCCGGCCTTGATTTCCATATTCTTGAGCGTGAGCTCCGGGGCCGGGGTGAGCGGGGTCCAGCGCTTCTTCACGATGAGCTTCGCGGTGCGGGTGACCGTGCCACCCTTGCTGTCCTTCGCCGTGAAAGTAATGGGGTATTCGCCGGCCTGCTGGTTGTCATAATCACCCGTGGGTGTCACCGAGCCGCCATTCGCCGGATCGGTCAGGTCCTTACCGGCAAAATCCGTTGCGGAAACGACCATATCGGAAGGCGTAAATGCCTCACCTTCCCAGATCTCAATGTTCTTCACCTCGAGGGCAGGCTCCTTGGCCCACGCTGCGGTCAGGTTAACCACGTTTTGCCGGCGGTGTCCGAGGATCCGATTCGGGTCGATTTCATCGAAGCGGTAGGGGTTATCTACCGTGTAAACGTGGTACTTGTAGGGCGGTTCGGCCACCGGAATATTGAGGGTACTCTTCCCAATCCAGCCCAGGAAAGTGTAGCCTTCGCGCACCGGATCCGTAGGCTTGTACACCGTGCCGTGCGGGGTGATGAACATGCTGTAGAACGAACCGTTCGGAGCCTGCCGCAGCGGATCGGTCGGAATCTTATCGGTCCAGGTACCGCCGTTGAGGTCATAGGTGGCGTAATTGAACTGTTCGTAGGATATTTGCTGGAAATAAATACTCTCGGTCGGTTTCAGGTCCTTCGCATGGTAGGTCAGGACGGCGTCCTTCCCGCTCCCGGTCACGCTCTGCTCTAGATTATCGGGGTAAAGCAGATCCGAACCCGTGCTGGTAATCTTCCAACCCGGCTGCATTACGATTTTTCCGTTGAGTACCCAGCCCGCCGGAATTCGCTTGAAATTCCATTTATTGGCCGGGTCGCTCGGATAGGTAATACTTTCCGATGGGTTGTTCGGGTTGTGCGCGGTGAATTCGAATTTTTGTATTTTGTCACCGATCACGTAGTTAAAATCAACAGATTGAGGCGCTGCCTCAGCCCGAAGGGGTTGCCCAACGGCGACCATCGCAATAGCAGCGATCACCGCCAGCAACCTCGAAAGGTTTCGCGCGAGCATGTGGTGTTTCCTTACCTTAGATGAGTGATGAGTAAACTCAACTCAAGTAAATCATATTTGGAGAGTTTATTCTCAAGTCATTCAACATTTACCCAGGTCATGACCGTGCGTTTGAGCATCTTCACAAAATTTTCACACGGCATACGTTTACGTGGAATAAATAATATTTTGCAGATTTTTGGAGCACTTGCGTTGGTGGTGTAGTTTCGTGCGGTACGACGGCGCAGCTTCGGCGGCGGCGCAGCTATCGGCCATCACAAACCCCAACAGTCACACCAGCACCTGGAGAGGGGGCATGTGTTGTCAGAGCTGTACTTTGCATGTACAACATCCGCAGTACACCCCGGAAAAAGTACACCACCCCCCCCCGCCGGCGCGGGCTGAAGTGAGTCATTCTCCAACTTCAAGGCTGCAAAACGTGCATTTCGGACTGTTAGGGGCACAGAATGTACGCCACGGACATTAAACAGCCGAAAAACTGTCACCCACGTACATTCTGTTATTCGGCTCGGCCCCTAGCCTCCTCGAAGTGTGCATTACAGACAATGCATCCCACGTAGTGTGCGTAAGAGACATGAAATCGCCCCAAAACGGTACTCTCACGCACACTTCGCTGTGGACCTGCTGTTGAACCTTCACCCACGCCACCGCGCGGTGGGCAGAGACGCGAAATCCCGCGTCACAGGCGGACCTATGACGCGGGACATCACAATGGCGGTGGCGGCGGGATTTGAACCCGCGGTAGCTATTAACTACACATCATTTCGAGTGATGCACCTTCGGCCGCTCGGACACGCCACCGCAGAATAGATTACACGGCACACCCCGAATTTACCTAATCAATGCGGAACACATCACGTTAAAGCTTCGAGGTGCCGCGTCAATGCTGAAATACCGCAGCCTTAGCACCGGACCAGTTTCGCGGTACCCGCCACCGCACATGCACAATGCCGCCCCCGTACGCTCACCCGCGGAAGAACTTCCGTAGCTGCGCGGAGGTCTCCTCTTCCAATACTCCCCCGATTACCTCGATGCGGTGATTGAGGCGCGGATCGCGCACCACGTCGCGCAGCGAGCCAGCCGCCCCCGCTTTCTCATCCCAGGCACCGAAGATAAGCCGCCGAATCCGGGCGCCGACCATGGCCCCGGCACACATTGTGCACGGTTCCAACGTGACGTAAATATCGGCGTCGTCCAAACGCCACCGCCCGAGCACCGCACCGGCCGCGCGCAGCGCCATGATTTCCGCGTGCCCGGCCGGATCGTGTTCGCGTTCGCGGGTATTCCAGCCGCGCGCCACCACGGCGCCGTCCACCACCACGAGCGCACCGACCGGCACATCCCCGCCCGCCGCGGCCCGCGCCGCGAGCTCCATCGCTTCGCGCATGAATAGCTTTTCCGCCGCGCGCATATCGCCCCGCTCGTCTCCCCGCATAGGTCCATTGTGTCACGAGCCTGAAGGCGCGCCGTCTGTGTCACGAGCCTCAAGCTGAGCCGCCCGCGCGCGTCGCCCGCCGGGTACCGCTATCCTTAAAGCATGCACATCCTCGAAATTGACCACCCTCTGGTCGCGCATAAACTCTCTGTCCTCCGTGATGAAACCACTCCGTCGGCAATTTTCCGGCAGCTAACCGAGGAGCTTGTGACTCTCCTCGCGTATGAAGCCACCCGGAATGTGGCGGTGCATGAAGTAACGGTCACCACCCCGGTGGCCACCACAACCGGTGTGAAACTGGCCCGCCCGGCACCCATCGTCGTTCCGATTTTGCGGGCCGGCCTGGGCATGCTGGAAGGAATGACGAAACTCCTTCCCACCGCTGAAGTTGGTTTCCTCGGCCTGCGCCGCGATGAGGAAACTCTCGAGGCCGTGACTTACGCTAACCGCCTCCCGGATGATCTGACCGGGAGGCAGTGTTTTGTTCTTGACCCGATGCTGGCCACCGGTCACACCATCCACGAATCTATCAACTACCTGCTCGAACGCGGGGCGCGTGATGTTACCTGCGTGTGCCTGCTGGCCACTCCGCAGGGCCTGGAGGAAGTGAAATCGCATCTGCCCGCGGATGCGGATGTCAAGATCGTCGTTGCCTCCATTGATGAGGGTCTCAACGAGAAGGCCTACATCGTGCCGGGTCTGGGCGATGCCGGCGATCGCCTGTACGGCGTCGTCGACTAAAACTCCAGAACCACGCGGGTGAGCGCCGTTTACGCGGTGAACAGTGCTCACCCGCTCCGGTTTTAAGAACGACGACGCCGCCTCCCGGCCCGCGCCCCACTTAGAGGAGCTCGCCGGCCAGGGTGCCGGCCGCTACCGCGAGAAGCAGCACGCCAAAGAGGATGGTGGCGATGCGATCGGGGATGCGCCGACCTGCGGCTTCCCCGCCGACGCTTCCCAGCGCCGAACCTGCGGTGAAGAGGGCGACGACCACCCAGTCCACGCTGAGGCCCGCCGTGAATTGCGGGATACGGCCGAGCCCCGCCACCACCATATTGATGGTCATGACGAGGAGTGACGTGGCACTGGCATACCGGGCAGGTAAACGCAGGAGCAAGATGAGGGCGGGAACCACCACGAAGCCGCCACCCACCCCGAAGAAGCCAGAGAGTGCCCCCGTGCCGAAGGCACCCACGACGGTGATGAGGTAGGTGCGCCCGCGCAGGGTGGGGGCAGGCGGGTTTTCCGATGCGGTCGGTTTTCCCGGCACGTCCGAATTTTCCGGCGCGGTGCCCGAGCGTGATTCGCCGCTTGACCGCACCGCCCTCCAGAACATGCTCAGCGCCACCACCACGAGGAGCGCGCTCAGCGACCACACGAGAATGCGCCCGGATACCGCGCCGGCTAAGAAAGCACCCGCCAGGGTTCCCGGGATGCCTACCAGGGCGAAGACGAGGCCGGTTCCCCAGCGCACGCGCCGGGCCAGCGCCGCGGAGATCATGCCAACAAGCGAGGTCACCCCTACGATAATGATGGATTCAGCAGAAGCTTGGTGTGCGCTATGCCCGAAAACGGTGAGGAGAATGGGGATGGTCAGGATCCCGCCGCCAGCCCCGAGCAGGCCAACAACAAAACCGACAGCAATTCCAACTCCGCAGGCAAGCACAGCGTCACTCTATCGCAGCGCCGTTAGTCGCGATTCGACCACCAGCGCCAGATAATGACAGCAACACCCACCGCTACCGCGGCGATTCCCACCCAGCGGATGATGGACACGGCCGTCGGATCCGCGGCGGGTGCGGCGAGGAGCTCGCCCGCCAGGGGCGCGGTGAGGGCCGGAGATGCGGTGAAGCCGGCAAGCTGCGGCGTCGTCGTTATGAGCAGATCCATAACGCAACTCTAACGTGACCATCGCCCGCGGGCCGCATCTCACGTAGAATCTCGAGGGTACAAACGGCGGCGATGCCGCAGGGCACGCACAGCAGCGAGGATACGAGGACTTATGGCTAAGAAGAACCGCAAGAAGGATTCGGCGACCCCGAAGAAGAAGCGTGCAATTATTCCTTTTGTTGAGCGGCCTTTTGAGGGGCTGGATGCCGAGGCGGAGCTGGTGGCGATGCGCGATCTGCTGCCGCTGGCAACCATGACCGTGACCCTCACGGAGGAATACGGCAGCGAAAAGGTTATTTTTGGCACGCTGCTGCCGAATATGGTTGGCGCGCTGCGACGCGCGGACGGCCAGCTCCTGGTAGCGATGCAGACGGTTATGAATTCCGGCGACGCTTCTTTGGATATTGCCACGCGGGTGCTCGCCGGTCTGGAGCTCAAGCCGGGCGAAAGCTACCCGGGTGGCACGCAGCCGGAGGCCGGTTCCCCGCGTTTGCAGGATATTGTGGCCTCGTTCTCCGAGCTGGAACTGCAAGAAGATCCGGCTTTCTGGATGACGGACGAGGAAGCCGCCACTCCCGAATCGCAGGCGGCCTTGCGTGATGCCCGCGCGGATATGGTGCCCGCGGCGCGCATCGCATCCGTGAACGGCGCTTACTGGTGCCGGATGTCGCGCGAGTTTTTGCGCTGGGTGCGCCCCGAGCCGCGCGATGCGGTGCTGGACGGTTTGGCACGCTTGCGCGTCTCCGGCGAGGAGCGTTGGGACGACGACGCCCGCTTCATCGGTGCGTTCCGAGCCTACGGATTGTCGGTCCCGGTGTGGGAATTGGCGCGCGGCACCGAAGCGGAGGAATTGGAGGAGCCGCTGGCGAAGTTCGCGGAGAAGCTGAGTGCGGCTATTGCGTCGACCGAGCCGCTCACCGCGGAAGAAAAGCGAGCCCGCTCCGGCCTGGTTTCCCGCCAGGTGACCTTGCGCTAAGCGGCGTGGGCGCACTCCGGCTGAGCTCCCTTGCGCTCAGCCGGCCTTCTTTAGTGAACTTCCACTAGTTTATAGAAACAGTAAGCAAAGCCCCCACTTTTCCCTATACACTTATGGGGTGAGTAAAGTCGGTCAGGTCGCGGTGGTCGTGCCCGCGAAGGACGAGGAGCAGTACGTGGGGCGTACTGTGCGCGCAGCGTACGCGCTCCCGGGTGTGGACCTCGTGGTGGTGGTTGACGATGGGTCGGCTGACGAAACCCAAGCTATTGCCCGCGCGTCGGGGGCCACGGTGGTGCGCCATTCCGTGAATCGAGGAAAGGCCTCCGCGATGGAGACCGGGGCGAAGGTGGTCCGCATGCGTGATGTCGAGGGCCGCCCGCCTCGCCATTTACTTTTCCTTGACGCCGACCTGGGTGACTCGGCTATTGAGTGCGCTCCTCTTATCGCACCGGTTGTTGACGGCACGGTTGATTGTGCGATTGCTGCTTTACCTCCGCAGGAAGGTGCGGGCGGCCACGGTTTTGTGACTCGTTTGGGGCGCCGTGCGATTGAGCGGGCTACCGGCTGGTCTCCGCTTCAGCCGTTATCCGGGCAGCGCTGCATGACTGCGGCGGCGTTTGATGCGGCCCGTCCCCTGGCGAAGGGTTGGGGTGTTGAGGTGGGGATGACCATCGATATGCTGGTGGCTGGCCTGACGCTCCAGGAGATTCCGTGCGATATTCGCCATCGCGCCACCGGGAATGATGTGGCTGGGACGTTGCATCGGGCCGGGCAGTACCGTGACGTTTTCCGTGCGGTGTGGTCACGCCGCTTCCACGGTGTTAAGGTGCCCGCGGAGCTGCACGGTCCAAGCGGTGCCGAGCATTTCACTCCCTACCGCGCGCTGGTGCTGGAGCATTCTTGAGCGCTTATCCCTCCGTCCTCCGCAATATAAATCTCGCGAATTTTCTTTCCGGCTGGTTGCTATCTGCCAGCCGGTTTTTCTTGTGGTTTTTGGATGGTATACGTGCTGGCGCGTTCCTCTAAGGAACTTTCGCCGGCCCGCATGAGCCCGAGGGCGAAGGTGGGGGCGAGTAGCGCGACTCCGACTCCGAGGATAACCAGGCCGGAGTCGTTAATAAGGGAGGCGTAGCCGAGGGCGAGGAAGCCTGCGGCCGCCACAGCGGCCAGGTGCGGATGGGCCGCAATGCACGCGTGTACCTGCGCGGTTGCCGGCCGGGCTCGCAGATCCCAGCGCCCCGAGGTCACGAGCCACACCACCACGTATACTCCCGCGAGAAGGGATGCGCCTAGCGCGCCGGCCACCAGGGGCGGCAGGCCGAAGAATGCTTGGGATAGTTTTCGGGCGACGACGGCGCCCGCCCCGCCGTGTTCCATCCTGCCTACAAAGTTGCCCAGGTGGGTGGTGGATCCCACCGCGCGGTCAAGCATAGCCAGGCCGGCCGAAACAGCTACCCCGGCTATGGCCGCGAGCGCGGTATGCCACCAGGTCCAGCGTTTTCCCCAGGTGTGCCAGGCGAGGTAGGCGAAGCCGAGGGTGAGGGCCGGTGGCCCGCCGGCATCCGCACCGAAAACAGGAAGCCCATCCAGGGCGATGGCGCACGCACCCACCGCGAGTACAGCGAAGCCAGCTATACGGACGGCCCGGGTATTGGGGGCGGCCAAGCCACCGGCGCCACGTATCCGTGCGGCGAGGGTGGCGGCTGCGGCAAGCGCGCCGACAGCGAAGATAGCGAAGACCGAATTATTGAAGCCGAAGAAACGCCCGGCGACAGTGGGGAGGGATCCCATAACCGATGTGTTAGCGAGGGAGTATCCCCCACCAAAGGTACTGGCGAGGATGTCCGCCGCGATCACGGTGACGCTGAGTGTGCCCAGCCGTGCTAGCGGGGCGGCGATCCAGCGCCCCCCTGCCTGAGCCTGGTGGCGCGGGCCAGCTACCGCCCAGGTGGCGAGGAGCGCGGCGAGGACGGCCAGGCTGCTCCACCAGCCAAGTAGCGGGCGGGAGAAGGTCCACCACGGAATAATTCCGATGAGGAGCGCACTGACCGGCAAGGCTGCGAGCCAGGCCAGGAGCTGAGCAAAACCGGTGGGGCGGGCACGGCGGGCGGCGGCCCGGGTAGGCTGCGCGGGTGCGGTAGCCGCCTGTGAAAGGGAGGTTCCGGCAGAACTTCCCGCAGCCGCTACCACCGTTGCGGGTGGGAAGCGGGAAAAGCGGACCAGGTGAACGACGATAACGGCTACGCACACCAGCCCGAGGCCGGCGAGGATGAGGTAGAACTGCGGGCTCAGCTGCGCAGTGAGGTCAGCGCGCAGTGCTTGCCCGTGCAGAATGGCGCTGGCCGTGGCCAGTGTGGTTTTCCCTCCGTTATCCGTGAGCGGCGCGGGGGCACCGGTATGCCAGGCGAGCACGCTGGGCGCCAGGTCAATGAGCTGAACGAGACCGGCGGTACGGGTGGTTGTGGAGCGAGCGAGCGCTGCTGTTCCGCCCGGCTCCAGCAGTGCGAAGAAGCCAAGTTCGGCCCGCTCGGCACGGTCGGCCACAGTGGTGATGATGATGCGGGCCTGCGGTTGGTGGGCGGTAACAAGCGCGATGATTTCCCCGAGGCGTTCATCGAGCCCGGCCAGGCTCCCGGCGGGGACATTCTCCGCATTAGCGCTTCCCGTATCAGAGGTTCCCGAATCGGCGTTCGCTACATCAATGCCTCCCGCATCAATGACGGTGAGGTCCCGCCCGGCGAGCACCGATCCATCCGCGAGCACATCCGCGAGATCACGGTAGGCGATGCGCGATTCCTCCTGACTGTTGAGGGCAAGGGCAGCGCCCGGCCCCACCGCGAGCACCTTTTCCGGAGCCGTGGCCTGCGCGAGCGCACCCATCACCACGGGGTAGTGGGCAGCGCTGCTTTCTTCACTTAGTCGCTCCGCATCGCGCACCGCACCATCCTGGGTCACCAGGGATTTTGGCGCTACACAGCTGCTGCCGGCAGGAGTGACCGCCGCGCGGGCACCGGCCCCGAGGCTCACCCAGCCATCCGCCGCGCAGGTGGTGGGCGCGGCCGTGCGCACGGAAATATTGGCGAGGGCCGCGCCATAGCCCGAACCTGCCAACGCCGCGCTGAGCCGCGGGGTGCTTTCCTCACCGACATCTGCCCAGCGCAGCCCGGCCACCCCGATCATCACCGTGGGCCGCACCTGATCTGGTGCCGCTTGCGCTGCCGGTGCCACACTCAGCGTGACCCCGAAAGCCACCATTGCAACAGCAAGCACAGCCGCCCAGAGCCCAGCCAACCGCATCACGCGCTCGCCGGGGCTATCACCGTGAGAATTCCGCATGGGAACAGCCTACTCGGGGCTTACGACACTTTCGGACGCCCCGAACGCCCCACTCCGGGGCGGGATACAATAACCAGGCGACAGCGCGGGCAGGTGCACCGCCGCCCAGCTGCGCCGTCGTACTATTTCTCCACGCACGAAAGGACACCATGCAATCCTCGCCCGCTACCGAACCGGTCCGCTATTCTTTCCTCGGCCCGCGCGGCACGTTTTGCTTTGCCGCTTTGCAGCAGGTAGCCAGCGAGGACACCGCCACCTTCGTGCCCGCCGTGGACGTTCCCTCAGCGCTGCGGATGGTGCGCGCCGGGCAAACCGACGCCGCCGTGGTGCCCATCGAAAATTCGGTGGAGGGCGGAGTTAATGCCACTCTCGATTCGCTCACTGCCGGGTCGCCGCTGGAAATTCGCGGGGAAATGCTGGTTCCTATCGCATTCTCGCTGGCGGTGCGGCCCGGCACGCGCGCCGCGGATATTCGCCGGGTCGCCACCCATCCGCATGCCTGGGCACAGTGCCGTACCTGGATCGCCGAGCACCTGACAGACGCCGTGCATGTGCCGGCTACCTCCACGGCCGCTGCCGCGCGCGAACTGGCTGAGAACCCGGATGCGGATTTTGATGCCGCGATTTGTGCGGTACCCACCACTGGTGTGTACGGGCTCGTCTCGCTGTCCGATGAAATCGCCGATAACCGCAATGCCGTCACGCGCTTCATTAAAGTGAGTAAGCCCGGGGAGATTCCCCCGGCGACGGGTTCGGATAAAACAACGCTCATGGTGCGGCTGGCCTCGGAAAAGCCCGGGGCGCTGCTGGAAATGCTGCAACAATTCGCCGCGGTCGGTGTCAATTTATCGCGGATTGAATCGCGTCCGGCCGGCGATCAGCTGGGTCGCTACGCCTTCTCACTGGATGCCGAGGGCCATATTCACGACGAGCGGGTGCAGGCCGCGCTGGTCGGACTGCATCGCATCTGCCCGGAGGTGACCTTCCTGGGTAGTTACGCGCGCGCGGACGGCCACGCCACTCGCCTGCACGCCGGGACTTCCGACGAAGATTTCGGTGCCGCACGCACCTGGGTTGCCTCGCTGCTCAGCCGGGTAACGCGCTAGGGGTCCGGTACACGGTACGGTCTTCATCAAGAATCATCGAGTCGCCCATGGACCAGCTGCGAACACCGCTCACGCTGAGAGCACTGCTTACCGAGCGGCAGTATGCGGGGTTTACGGCCGCGTGGGCGGAACTGCGCGGGGGCTCGCTCAGCGGTGAATCGTTGCCTGAAACTTCACCCGGCCCGGTGCTCGGCGACTCTCTGATCGGTCCGGACGCACTGCGGGTGCGGGATCTTTCCTGGCCGGAACGCGAGAGCACTGTTCTCCACCTCAGCAGCCCCGGGGTGTCCTGGATTCTCAAAACCGCTGGGAACACTGCTTACAGCGTGGGGCGCGAAGCTCGCGCACGCGCGTGGACCGGCCCTTTGGAGGCGCGCGGAACCGTGGCTCGCTTGCTCTGGTACGACGACGCCGCTCCTCTCACCATCCTCGACTATCTACCCGGATGTGACGTTCTGGGTAGCCCGTGGGAATTCTCGCCACGGGTGTATCACCAGGCCGGAGCCGCCCTCGCGCTCCTCCACCGGGCGGGAGCTCGCCAAGATCACGGTTTCACCAAGGGTGCCCTTACCCGCACCCGGGCGCGGATCACGGAGATTCGCACGCTCGCGCCGGGAGGCGCACTGCCCGCTGCTGTGGATGAGAAGCTCGCCGAAGCGGAGGATTTTCTGGCGAGTTACCGGCCGGGCAGCGTCGTCGTACATCCCACGCACGGGGATTGGCAGGCCCGCAATTGGTTGTGGGATGAGCCCGCCGGCCAGCTGCGGATCATTGATTTTGGGCGCTTCGGGTGGCGGCCGGCCGCCGCGGACTTCCTCGAGCTGCACGATCTCTGGCACACACATCCGGAACTGGAAGAGGCCGCGGCACGCGGCTATCGGGAAGCCGGAGGAGACTGGCCCGCGGGGAGCGAAGTTGGCAGCGGCGAGCGCGGGAATGGCGGTGCGGGTGATACCGAGCGGCTTTTAAGAGTGGCGCGCGCCGTCGGCCATATGTGGCATCGCACCACAACGGCCCGCCGGATCGCGAGCGCGCCCGCCGCGCGCTAAGCTGGATCCATGCTTGATATGCGTTCTGTTCGCGAGAATCCGGAAGCTATCCGTGAGTCCCAGCGCCGCCGCGGGAATGATCCCGCCACCGTCGATGCCCTGCTCGCCGCCGACGATGCGCGCCGCACCACCCTGCAAGAGTTCGAAGCCGCCCGGGCCGAACAAAAAGAGGTGTCGCGATCCGTGGGGAAGGCATCCCCGGAGGAGCGCCCCGCCGTGCTCGCCCACGCCAAAGAGCTGGCCGAAAAGGTCAAGGCGCTGGATGCGGCCGCGGCGGAAGCCGAAGAAACCTACCTTGCCGCCAATCGCGCGATTGAAAACCCGGTGCTCGCCGGGGTGCCCGCGGGCGGGGAAGATGATTACGAGGTGCTGGAAGTCATCGGCACCCCGCGCGATTTTGAGGCGGAAGGCTTCACCCCCAAGGATCACCTCGATATTGCGGAAGGCCTGGGGGCCTTGGATATGGATCGCGGCGCGAAAGTCTCCGGATCGCGCTTCTACTACCTCAAGGGAGTGGGCGCGCACCTGGAAATGGCGATGTTCCGCATGGCCATCGATCAGGCTGCCGAACACGGCTTCACGCTCATGACCACGCCCACGATTGTGAACCCGGATATTATGTCCGGCACCGGGTTCCTCGGGGAACATTCCGATGAGATTTACTACCTGGGTGCCGATGACCAGTACCTGGTGGGTACCTCGGAAGTGCCGCTGGCTGGCTACCACAAGGATGAGATTTTGGACTTGGGCGGTAAGCCGCGGCGCTACTGCGGGTATTCGGCCTGCTACCGGCGTGAGGCCGGCTCCTACGGGAAGGACACCCGCGGGATTATTCGCGTGCACCAATTCAATAAGGTGGAAATGTTCTCCTACTGCCCGGTGGAGCAATCCGAGGAAGAACACCGCGCGCTGCTCGCGATGGAACGCGAAATGATCGGGAAGATGGAACTTCCCTACCGCATTATTAATGTGGCGGCCGGGGATCTGGGTTCTTCCGCGGCACAGAAATTCGATTGCGAGGCGTGGCTGCCCACCCAGCATCGCTATATGGAGGTCACCTCAACCTCCAATTGCACCACTTACCAGGCGCGGCGGCTCAATGTGCGCGAGCGCGTGGACGGGAAAACCCGCGCGGTGGCCACCCTCAACGGAACCCTGGCCACTACCCGCTGGCTGGTGGCGCTTTTCGAGAACCACCAGCAGAAGGACGGCTCGCTGTACGTCCCCGAGGCGCTGCGGCCCTACCTGGGCGCCGGCCTGGCCGGACGCGAATTCATCGAGCCGGTGAACTAGGCTCCCTGAACGGAGTAACCACCAGCGTAACGAAGGCGGCGATGTGAAGATCCAGGAGGAGTCCACGGCGGCGCGCTTGCGGGCCGCTTTCGATGCCGCCGGGACCCCGCCGGCCGGGCCGGAGCTCATGGTCTGCCTGGACTTGGACGGCACCACGCTCCGCCCGGACGGAATCATCGCCGAACGGGTGGACGCCGCTTTCCAGGAGCACCTGCGCCGGGGAACCCACCTGGTGGTGGCTACCGGACGCGGGCGTGAATCCGCCATTCCCGTGCTCGATATGCTACGGGTGAGCGAAACCATTATGGTGTGCTCGAACGGCAACGAAACGGTGCTGCTCGGGAACGCACAGCTTCCCGGGGTGGAGGTGCGCACGGTCCGCTCCATGACGGATCGCGGGGACGTGGTGCCGGTGCGCCTCGCCCACCTTTTCACCATGGAGGAAGCCGATCTGGCCCGGGCCCTCGATGCCATGCGCCGCGAATTCCCGGGCGCCTATTTCGCGGTGGAACCGGTGGAAGGCCCGCGGCGGGTGGCGCACGGGTACGCCACCGAACGCCTGGAACCCAATGCCATCTGGGTGAAATTCAAAGACCTCGTGGTCCCGGACGCCCTCCGCCTCATTATGGTGGTCCCCCGCATGGAAGCCGCCGAGCTCATGGCGCGCCTTTCCCGCCTCGATATGCCCGGGGTGGATTGGGCGGCGTCATCTTCTTCCGGCTCAGGCTGGGTGGATGCCGGACGGGCCGGGATCTCCAAGGCCAGCGCACTTGAGGTACTCCGCCGCGATTTCGGAATCGCGCGCGGGGGAACGGTGGCCGTGGGCGATGGCGGGAACGACATCCAGATGCTCGAGTGGGCCGGCGTGGGGGTCGCGATGGGGCAGGCGCTCGATTACGTTCGTGCGCACGCGCGGGCCGTGACCGATCCGGTATGGGACGACGGCGTAGCCACCCTCCTCGAGGTGCTGCTGGCGCGTTAACGCTGGCGCCGTCGTCGTGAAATATCACAAGCGCCCCGCACGGCCGCAAGCTGCGATAATAATAATTTCCATGCAATCCGGTTCATTTTCTGATGAATTTCCGCGCATTTCGCGGTACGGTGGCGGTGAGTAACCCGAGTTTCTCTGGACTCGCCCGAGCCGCACCACGAAAGGATATCGGATGAAAAAGGGAATCGTCGGCACGGTGGGTGCACTGTGCACGGCATTGATGATGGGGCTGGCGGCGATGGTGCCGGCAGCCACCGCCGCTCCCGCTGCCACGTGGGATGCCGCGGATTTCACTATCGAAACCGAGGGCGCCACCACAACGCTGCGCGGTTTGAGCGATACCGGCCTGCAGAAAATTACGAACCTCAAGCACGTGGTTATTCCAGAGGGCGTGACCGCGCTGACCGGGCCGAATGGCAGGACGGGGAATATGCACAGCAAGGGAATCACCGGTATTACGCTGCCGGCCACCCTCACGGAGGTGAGTTACGGTTTCCTGGATCGCAATGCGATTTCCGCGGTGGAGTTCCCGGCGGGGATGCAGAAGATTGGGCCGGCGGCTTTCCAGGCCAATGCGCTCACGGAGGTCACGCTGCCCGCCTCGATCACCGAGGTGGCCTGGAGCGCTTTCCAAAATAATCATATTTCCACGGTGCGCTTAGCCGGCACGTATAACAACGCCGTTTTCCCGGTGGTGCCCGGCAGCAGCGCCGGCAATAGCAGCCCGGCTTTCGCGCAGCAGGAGCTCGCAGACGCCACGATACCCGCGCACGGCACGCTCACGCTCGCGCGGATTTCTGATGTGAACGGCGATCTCAGCGGTCGCGGGCTCACGTGGGGTGCGTATTATTGGGACGACGGCGCAGCCGAGCCCGCCCTCACCAGCTCCATCGTGACCTTTGCCGATGGCACGGTGACCGGGGTGGCCCCGGGTTCCACCCGCGTCATCATGATGGCGAATGATACGGCCACCGGTAAGCCGCTGTATTCTGCGGTGGTTCGGGTCAATGTGACCGAGCCGGCACCTGAGCCTGAACCCGAACCGGTTCCTGATCCTGAACCAGTTCCCGATCCCGACCCCCAGCCGGCGCCGGACCCTGTTCCGGACCCCAACCCTCAGCCGCAGCCGCAACCTGATCCGGTGCCGCAACCGGAGCCCAATCCGCAACCGAAACCCGCGGATCCAACTTCTCCGTCGCAACCGCAGGACCCGAAGCCTCAACCGGCTCCTAAGCCTGCGCCGTCGCCCGAGGCTAACAAGCCGGCTCCTACCCCAAGCAAGGCACCGACGCGGCAACTCGCCCACACTGGCCTTGCCGCTACGGGCGCTCTGGCCGTCATGGCCGTGCTGCTGCCCACCGGCTACGCCCTGCGCCGGCGTGCGAAGTAACCCAAAGCTCTAGGTAACTCAAGGCTAAACGCCACGCACCTGGGGGCCGCACCGATACCGGCGCGGCCCCCAGGTTTTCTATTCTCCGCACAGATCCCGGGTGACGTTCCGACCGGTTGTCTACGCTGAAAGTAAATGCGCGGCAAAAGAGGCTGCCGCGGATTTGTTAGCTACGGCTGAAAAGTAGTCCAATTTCTATGGCTGAAAGCTCTTCGATTACCTGTCACATTACCGAGGACAGGCATATGACCAGCGAATGGAATTGATCGGCAGATTAGGCTCGCAGGGAGTAGCCGCCCTCTTCCAAGTACCCATTCAAGATCTGTCGCGTAAGCTCGTCAAATTCATCCTGGACTTCATCGATAGCTGCGCGCAGTAGATCTTCTGGCATGGCACAACTGGAAATAACACCCGAATGCACGGTGTAAATCAGATCCCAAACGTCACAATCCACACCTAGGCCGTGTCCCCAATGCCCCTTTTCACCGAAAAGGATATCCTGGTCACCATGCTTCCGGACATACTCGGCGAGAAGCGCCACCTGCGACTCCTGCGGTGCTTCACTTATAGGTAAAACCATATGATTTCCTCTTTTTCCGGTCTGGCAAAGATGGGCTGGTTAGTCAGGCCAAACTCCCGGCTCCTTCGGCAAAGACAAGTCCAAACCCCAATGATTCTTATTTTCGTGATACTCCAGAATATCGGTAGCCCACGGAGCAAGAATCGGACGGATCTCATCCACTGCATCGCACACAAGCCCTGCAGGAATCTCAAACGCGTAGGAGTCCCCCCATTCTACGGCAGTAATAACTGTCCACGGAGTTACTGGACTCCACAATGCATCTAAACGAATCTGCTCAGGGTGGTATTTCTCAGATTTTTCCGTCACGTATTCAAGAAGGCGAATCACCGCCGGGAAACCATCCAACTCATAAGAATCCATTGAGGAAACCTCCTACCTAGTCGTCGCGGGGAATTTGAGGGACCCGCAAAGACGAACCAATCAACTCCAGCCGACCATTCAGAACGCGGGAAGAAACATGATCCAATTGGCGGGAAATTTCGTAAATTGCGTCGCTCAGAAGAGCTTCGGGTAATAGGACTCCCGAAAGATAAGCGGAGGACACAGTGTAGATCAGATCCCAAACGTCCCCCTCTTCACCGATACCGACCCCAAGGCCTTGGCCCTTCCCCTGACCGAAGAGAACTTCAGGGTCGCCATGCTCGCAAACGTATTTCGCAAGTTTCGTTACCGGACGGCAATGTGGTTCACCACTTGTACTTCCAGCCACGCTTTACCCTTACTTCCCTTACACCGCGGTCGGAGAACTCCAATAAAAGAAAGGCCTAAGCTTCGGTGGCGAAATTCCGAGGCCCTTAGTCACCTCTATGGATGAAAGGCCCCAGTTTCCCAGTTTCGGTTTGTCTCGGCAACCCTACCTATCAAAGATCAGACCAGGTTCTCTTTGCGCTTGAGTCTAATCCGCCAGACCCGTGCAATCCAGCGCCTCCCTAGCCTCAAGAAAATCTTGTACCCTTGATTCACACCACCATCTTCGACGTGAAGGCGCGCCCATGGATATCAGCAAAGCAAGGGAACTGGACCAGCTAGGTCGAGAAATCGACGTTTTAGTCGTTGTTAAAACCGCTCCCATCCCCTCAGAAAAATACAAGGAAACCGTGTGCGTTGCCGGAGTCGCCCTTGATCCGCTTCGCTGGGTAAGGCTCTACCCTATCGCCTTCCGTTATCTTGACGGTACCGACCGCTTCAAGAAATATCAAACTATTCGAGTATCCGTCCGCGCACCTAACGATGATGACCGGGAAGAAAGCTTACGGGTCGAAAAGGATCCTCAACCACAAGATGAGCCTATTACCGGGTGGGACGAGAGAGCTATCTACCTCGACCCTCTTCCCGCTAAATCACTCTGTGAACTACGAAAGGAAGCTAAGAGAAATCCGGCCGCGCAATCCCTTGCGCTTATCACGCCCCGCGCAACACCTACGATTAAAGTATCGCTTCACCCGGGCTGGAATGAACAGCAGAAAGCTGCGCTGCGCAAATATAAAGACGAAGATATCTTCGGTAACAAGGGGCTCACGCTCGAAGCCCCGCGGTTTATTGCTCGGCTTGAATTCTATTGCAATTTTCAGAGTTGCTCGCGCCATTCCTTGACAATAACGGACTGGGAAGCGGTAGCGCTGCAACGCCGTTGGCCGCCAACGGCGTCAATCGAATACGCCCAGCAAGAATTCGAAAAGAAATTCATTAGAGAACGTGAAACGCCCGGCGTTCCACTGCGGATTATTGTTGGCAACCAAGCCGCTCCGCACAAACGCCACAGCTTCCTGGTGTTGGGAATTTTTGGCTCAAGCCGCGAAGCGCTCGGACTCTTCTAACACAGCGCACGTTTCCTCAATCACGAGTTTCCGGTGGCACTGCTGGTGATTAGCCTCAAAGCAAAGAATAAGAATCGCACCGTCATGCGCTAGGCCAGCAATCTCGTGGATGGCTACCCGCGCATCCGGAGTCGCGAGTACCTCGTTGCGGAAACGTGCGTGAGCTGCATGCGCTTCGGGAGTCCCAGGATAAGCGAAAGCTGCCCGATTATCTTTTGGATTACCGAGGGACCGCATATGAACATAGCGAGCCCCAGTAGATTCAACGGCTTGGCGAAGCCGCGTTTTAGAAAATCCTTTCTTGCGGCTGATGGGGGTAAGCCGGATATCAACAACGGTATGAACTCGGTTAGCTTCCAATGTATCGAGAAGATCACTGATAGTTTTCCCCTCGTATCCCCAACCGAGAATAGTGGTGGCCATCGGTTGTACTCCTTCGTCTTACGCGACCGGCCCACGACCCTAAAACCTCATGAAACTTCAGTTACACACAAGCATGATGGCAACGAAACCACAGGAAACTCTATGGCACACGCCATCACAGAGCGGAGACGGAGGGATTCGAACCCTCGAGCCGCTATTGCGACTAACACCTTAGCAGGGTGCCACTTTCGGCCACTCAGTCACGTCTCCATGCTCACCGGGAAAGCTTGAGCTCACCCGTGCAAGCCTTACTAGCGTACACGCTCAGCGGGGCGTGGTGCCAGTTTTTTCGCGGCGGAATTGGTCACGCGGCGCCGCGCCGCATTGCGTGGCGGCGGGCCGGCGCTATTACCGCCAGGCCGGCGCTGCGGCGTCGTACCACACGCGCCGCCGCGGGCCGCACCACCGCGAGCGCGCAAGCACGCTAGAAATCCCAGTCGTCGTCGGTAGTATCTTCCACTTCGCCGATAACGTAGGAGGATCCGGAACCGGAGAAGAAATCGTGGTTCTCGTCCGCGTTCGGGGAGAGTGCCGCCAGGATCGCCGGGTTGACGGCCGTCTGGTCCGGGTTGAACAGCGCTTCGTAACCGAGGTTCATGAGCGCCTTATTGGCGTTGTAGCGCAGGAATGCCTTGACGTCCTCCGTCAGGCCCATCTCATCGTAGAGGCTGGCGGTGTATTCTTCCTCGTTCTCGTAGAGGTCTTGGAGTAGCTCAAAGGTGTATTCCTTGAGTTCGGCCTTGCGTTCCTTGCTGGCCTTCTCCACCGCGCGCTGGTATTTGTAGCCGATGTAGTAGCCGTGCACGGCTTCGTCGCGAATAATGAGGCGGATGAGGTCCGCGGTATTGGTGAGCTTGGCGTGCGCGGACCAGTACATGGGCGCGTAGAAACCGGAGTAGAAGAGGAAGGATTCCAGCATCGTGGAGGCCACCTTGCGCTTTTCCGGATCATCCCCGCGGTAGTAATCCAGCACGATTTGCGCCTTCTTCTGCAGGAATTCGTTATTTTCCGACCATTCGAAAGTTTCGTCGATCTCATCGGTGGAAATGAGCGTGGAGAAAATCGAAGAATACGACTTCGCGTGCACGGATTCCATGAAGGCGATATTGGTATACACCGCTTCCTCGTGCGGGGTGACCGCGTCCGGGATAAGCGAAACCGCACCCACGGTGCCCTGAATGGTATCGAGCAGGGTCAGCCCGGTGAACACCCGGGTGGTCATGAGCTGTTCGTGCGGCTTGAGAGTGTTCCACGACTGAATATCGTTGGACAGCGGCACCTTTTCGGGCAGCCAAAAATTCCCCGTGAGGCGGTCCCACACTTCGAGGTCCTTTTCGTCCTCGATGCGGTTCCAGTTAATGGCTTGCACAGAACTGACAAGTTTCAACTTTGGGGGGATCACAGTAGCTCCTCGTTAGCGCAGGTGATGCGGGATAGATAACGGTTAAGAACGACGACGCCGCTTGCGCCGCCACACCCCGCCCATTCTAGACGGTTGAATCGGTAAGCGGTGCGAGCCAGATCATGAGGTGCGCGGCTGCGGCTGGATACCTTGCTGGGAGATATCCGCATACTGCGTCGTCGTGCCATCGATGTTGGTGACGGTGAGGGTGTCATCGGCGATGCTCATCTTGGTCACGTTGGTGAATTCGAGGGGGAGGTGCGGGTTGAGGTGTTCGGGGTGGCGCAGGCCGAAGAGCCCCGGGTCGTGCCAGAGGATGAGAGCGCCGTCGCGGCCGAGAGTGAGAATATCAGCCATGCCGGAGCCGTCCAGGTCCCCGGCCGCGAGGGTGCGGAGGTTACGTAAACGGCGATCACGCCCGCCCAGGATCCGCACGGAACGGAAACGCCGCGCGGCATCCACCTGGGCGAGCTCGCCGGTTTCTTCCTCGGCCCGCGGCAGAGTTTCTTCCCCGCTGCCGGCATCCAGGTAGAGCGCGACCGCCCCGGAGGGCCACACGGTGAAGGCATCCGCGCGGTCGGGCTGACCACCCAGGTAACCGAGGACTTCGTGGGCCGGATTGCCCGGTTCGAGGCTCGCATCCCCCAGGGACGTGCGGGCTTCTTCCAGCAGGTCAGCGATGAGGTTGTCCATGGGGACGCCCACGGATTCATCATCGGTATAGCCCCCGCCGTCCTGCGCCCCACCGGTAATTGCCACGATGGCCCATTCCCCGCTCTCGTTCTGCTGGAGCCAGGGCCCGCCGGATACCCCGGTGGGCATCCCGGCGCATTCAATATGGAAGTAGTCCACGCCGTTTTCCGTGAAGGTTTCGGTGGAGTTACGGCAGTGGCGCGGGTAGGCGGAGGTGTAGTTATCGGCCTCGAAAGATTCGGCCACCGGGTAGCCGATCACCTCAATATCGGGTTGTTCCGGGCTCACATTGGCAATGGGTAGCCCGCCTGTTACATCTTCGAGGAGGTTGCCGAAGCGGTCCGGGTCCGCGGTGAGGACGGCGGCGTCGTACCGATCCGCATCCTCATCATCGCTGTAATACGCGTCGTTGATGACCACGGAGTCCGGGTCGATGCGCCAAATACCGTGGGGGATATAGGCGGTACCGGCGATAATGGCGAATTGCGGTACGAATACGGTGGCGGCGTAGGCATCTCCGGGCCAGCAGTGCGCGGCGGAGAGAATCTGGGAGCGCCCCGGGGTATCGAGAACCACGCCGGTGCAGCCGCGGATCACCTGGGTTGTTCCGGGAACCACGTGAAAGAAGGTCCCCACCTGCGGGATTCCCGGAAAGTTGTAGCCCGCCCCGGGTAGGCCCTCCCCCAGCCCAACGTCGCTGACTTTCGGGTCCTCGTTGAGGGCGGCGTTGAGGGAATCGGGGAGCCCGGCGCCGCGGTGGTAGGCGGCGGCCAGGACCCGGCCGTCCACAATGCCAGAGTCGTCAAATTCGGCGTCGAGATCGCGGTAGGTGGCGTCGTCGTCCCAGACGATAGCAACGGCGTCGTCGCCAAAATTATCGTAGGTGACCGGGCGGGGAATCGGAGCGGCGAGTACCGGGGCTTTGAGCAGCGCGCAGCCACCCAGCGCTCCTGCTACCAGAGCCAGCGCGAGTAGGGTGCCGAGGAGCACCGCCAAGGTGCCCGCGTGACGATACCAATTCCTCACCTGCTCCGCCTTCTTTCTCCGCGGGGTGGCTCCGCGGAAGTGGCACCTATCCTACCGCGCCAACCCGGAAGCGCCGCGCCCGGTTCACCCGCCGCACTCGGTTCACCCCTCCGCGCCCGGCCCGAAGAACCCGGAACCCAAACTTTCCTCATCCCCGGATGCGTCTTAAAATTAAAGGATGGCCGGCACACTTCGCTCCGCTATTGCAGCACTTACCTCGGATTTCTACGAGCTTTACTTCACGCCTCCCATGCTCGCCCGCGGAAAACGCTACGCGGCAACCGGTCGCGTGCTTGAGATAAAGGAGAATTCCCACGGCATCTTCGCCCGCGTCCTCGGTAACGGCCACACCTACCGGGTTCTTATTACCTCCGTACATCCCCTTACCGCCTCCTGCTCATGCCCGGTCTCACGGCGGTGTAAGCACACCGTTGCCACCTTGCTGGTGTACGCCGACCGTATGAAAGACCGCTCCTGGCGAACACTGCTTACCGATAGTTGTGTGGGAATAGAGCAGCGCCCGGCTACCCGCGGTCTCGGTCTTATTCTCATCCGCGGTGCGGAAAGCGGGGAAGTGACGGGATTGCTGCGCCCGGCCCAGCGAAATCTCAACGGGGAGTGGTCACGCCGCACCACTACCTGGTCCACTATTGCTCCCGCGCACGGCTACAGTTCCGCCGCAGAAAGCTTGGACCCCCTCCAACTTGCGGCGCTGCGGGAATTACATGACGTAGCGAAGCGCGCCTCGTATTTTGACCCAAGTATTTCCTTGCAAAGTTTAGGTACTACGGCGATGGCCTACCTGGAAAATGCTCGCGATGCCGGGGTGGAGCTTTTTTGCGGGGATACTGACCAGCCGCTCCGCATTGATAAAACACCCTGGAGCGCCCAGCTCAGCTTGTCCGCCCGCGAGCGCGGAAGTGATGATCTGCTTTTGCGGGTGCTACCAGAAACCCCGGAGGGCACCCCGGCAGCCGTTATCGAAGGCACCGAGCCAGCCCTCGCCATGAGCTACGAAAACGATTCTTATGTCCTCGGCCGCGTCAATCCGAATCTTCCCGCGGCTCTCTCCGAAGCTTTGGGATCCGCGCAGCCCTTACGCATTCCCGCCGCGGAAATCCCCATGTTTGAACTCAACCTCCTTCCCGCCCTGCCGCCCGATATCAGGGTGGTCTCCCCCGACGGCGCGTTCACGCCGCATCGTTTCTCTGACCCGGTTCTGCACGCCCTGATTCGCCGCCCCGCGCCCGACGAGCTCAATTCACAGCTCACCGGACCTTTCCTGCTGGAGTGGTACGCGAAACGCCAGCTGCTGGGCGCTGACAGCGCGGAGCCAACCGAAATGCCGGCTTTGTATACACCGCTTACTTGGGGAAGCGGCATCATGAAGTTGCCGCAGGGGCAACTCCAGGCAGCCCAACGGGCCTGGCTCGCGGCTGATATGCCCGAACTTCACTTCCCCCGCAGTCGCAACCTCGACATCACCACCTACCAGCACCTGCGCGAGGATATTGTTCCCGCCTGGCGCGCAGCCGGAATCTCGGTCACATTCGACGAGGGCGCGGATCTCACCGTCCTCACCGAAGCCCCGGTCCTCACCACCACCGTCACCGAGGATCGCGACTGGCTCGACCTGGGAGTCACGGTCACCGTTGGGGAACACGACGTCCCCCTCCCCGTCCTCTACGACGCACTCACCAGCGGCGCCCCGCATCTGGTGCTGGGAGATATGGTCATCCCGCTGGGCAGCGATTTCGATGCGTTGCGCCAGCTTTTGCACGACGCCGCAGCTCTCGGCACCGTCACCCCGGACAGCATTTCTGTACCCCGAGCGCGTGCCCACGCCCTGGATCTCTCCGCGCTGGCCAATCCGCAGGCGCTGAGCGATGCTCTCGCCCGGCTTGAGCACCTGGGCGAGGCGGTGCCGGTTCCCGAAACGTTCCGGGGCACCCTGCGTTCCTATCAGGAAGCTGGCTATTCCTGGCTCACTCACCTGGCGCGGGCCCACTACGGCGGTATTTTGGCTGATGATATGGGCCTGGGCAAAACCGCGCAAATGCTCGCCATGATCAGCGGCGAAGGCGCGGAGGGCACATTGAAAGGTCCGGTGCTCGTGGTGGCCCCCACCTCCGTGGTGCCGGTCTGGCGCAGCGAAGCGGAACGCTTCACTCCGGAGCTGCGCCTCCGCACCATTACCGAATCAGGTAAACGCCGTTCACAGGCCTTGCCGATTATCGCCGCGAACGCTGACGTTGTGGTGACCTCCTACACCCTGCTTCGCCTCGAGCGCGCGGAGTACGCGAAGGTCGATTGGGGCGGGGTGATCCTCGATGAAGCCCAGGCGGTGAAGAACCCGAGCACGGTGGGTTATCGCGCCGTCGCCGCGCTCACCCGCCCCTGGACGTTCGCGGTCACGGGCACGCCGGTGGAAAATAGCCTCTCGGACTTGGCCGCGCTGCTGGCTCTCACCAGCCCCGGCCTGCTCCCCGGGCACGCGCGTTTCACCGAGCAGTTCCAGAACCCCATTGAGAAATTTAATGACGAGGAGGCTGCCGCGCTGCTCACGCGCCTGGTGCGGCCCTTTA
The DNA here is from genome assembly GCF_051905915.1 of Actinotignum sp. UMB0459. Classification (NCBI taxonomy): domain Bacteria; kingdom Bacillati; phylum Actinomycetota; class Actinomycetes; order Actinomycetales; family Actinomycetaceae; genus Actinotignum; species Actinotignum sp. UMB0459. The sequence goes on from NZ_JBQAIK010000014.1 coordinate 159,478, forward strand.
TATTACGACGCCGCAAAGCCGAGGTGGCCAAGGACCTCCCCACCCGCACGGTCACAGAGCTCAGTGTCCCCCTCGCCCCGGCCCACGCCCAGCGCTATCGCAAACAGCTGGAACGCGAACGCCAGGAAATCCTGGGACTCATCGATGACCCGAATGCCAATCGCATCTCGATCCTGGCTTCCCTCACCCGGCTACGACGCATGGCTATTGACCCGGGTCTAGTGGATGCGCGAATTACTACCCCGCCGGCGAAAACAACCCTGCTCCTCGAGCACCTCCAGCAGATCATCCCCGAGGGTCACCGCGCCCTGGTGTTCTCCCAATTCACCACCTATCTGGAACGTATTGCCCACCAGCTGGATCGGGAGGGCATTACCTATAGCTACCTGGATGGGTCTACCCGGGATCGCGCCGGTGCGATTGCGGCTTTCCGCGATGGCAGCGCCCCGGTTTTCCTTATTTCCCTCAAGGCGGGCGGCACCGGGCTCACCCTCACGGAAGCCGATTACGTTTACATTATGGATCCGTGGTGGAATCCGGCCGCAGAAGAGCAGGCCATTGACCGGGCCCATCGCATTGGCCAGGATAAGCCGGTCACCGTCTACCGACTTGCCTCGGCGGATACCATCGAGGAAAAAGTCATCGCCCTGCAAGCGCGCAAGCGCGAACTCGCCGGCATGGTGGACGAGGCGGCCCGCGGGCCCATCTCAGGGGCGGATATCCGCTCCCTTCTCGAGCTCACCGGGCCGGAGGGCCGCTAGCTGCGCCGTCGTACCGCGAAAAGTACCCGCACTTAAACCGGGCGGGCCGGTCACGTTTCCACGCAACCGGCCCGCCCCGCGCAAGCACACAAGCCGCACGCTCGCTACCGCTCACCCGCACCACAGGTAAACACTGTTCACCCTCGCGGCGCAAGTAAACACCGCATACCTACTACAGCATGCAGGAGACGCACCCTTCCACTTCGGTGCCCTGGAGGGCGGCCTGGCGGATACGCATGTAGTAGAGCGTCTTGATGCCCTTACGCCAGGCGTAAATGTAATTGCGGTTGACATCGCGCGTGGTCACGGTGTCCGGGTAGAACAGCGTGAGGGAGAGCCCCTGGTCCACGTGCTGGGTGGCCACCGCGTAGGTGTCGATAATCTTCTGCGGGCCGATTTCGTAAGCATCCTGGAAGTATTCCAGGTTGTCATTGGTCATATACGGCGCCGGGTAGTACACCCGCCCGATCTTGCCTTCCTTACGGATCTCAATCTTGGACACGATCGGATGGATGGAGGAGGTGGAGTGGTTGATATAGGAGATGGAGCCGGTAGGCGGAACCGCCTGGAGGTTCTGGTTGTACATCCCGTATTCGGCCACGTCCGCGGCAAGCTGGGCCCAATCTTCCCGGGTGGGAATGTGATGCGCGGCGAAAAGCTCACGCACCCGCTCGGTTTGCGGGACCCACTCCTGCTCGAGGTACTTCGTGAAGTAAGCACCGTTTGCATAGGTGGAATCCTCGAAACCTTCGAAGCGCTGCCCGCGTTCCTTTGCCAGCAGCATGGAGGAACGAATCGCGTGGTAGGCCACCGTGTAGAAGTACATATTGGTGAAGTCGAGCGCTTCTTCGCTCCCGTAGAAGATCCGCTCGCGGCCCAGGTACCCGTGCAGATTCATCTGACCCAGCCCAATCGCGTGGGACATCTCATTCCCGCGCTTGATGGAGGGCACCGAGTCAATGCTGGTCTGGTCGGACACGGCCGTGAGGGCACGCACCGCAATCTCCACCGTTTTACCCAGGTCCTCCGAATCCATGGCCTTGGCAATATTGAGGGAGCCAAGATTGCAGGAAATATCCTTGCCCACATACTTGTAGGAGAGATCCGCATTGTATTCGGAAGGTTCGGATACCTGGAGGATCTCCGAGCACAGATTAGACATGGTAATCCGGCCCTTAATCGGGTTGGTGTTATTGACGGTGTCCTCGTACACGATGTAGGGGTAGCCGGATTCGAACTGGATTTCGGCGAGGGTCTGGAAGAACTGACGCGCATCAATCTTCGTTTTCTTAATGCGCTTGTCATCGACCATCTCACGGTACTTTTCACTCACCGAGATCTCGGTGAGCGGCTTGCCGTAGACCCGCTCCACGTCATAGGGGGAGAAAAGATACATGGGCTCGCGGTTCTTCGCCAGCTCGAAGGTAATATCCGGGATCACCACGCCCAGGGAGAGCGTCTTAATACGGATTTTTTCATCCGCGTTTTCACGCTTGGTATCTAGGAAGCGCATGATATCCGGGTGGTGGGCGTGCAGGTACACGGCCCCCGCACCCTGGCGCGCCCCGAGCTGATTCGCGTAGGAGAACGAATCCTCGAGTAGCTTCATCACCGGGTTCACCCCGGAAGACTGGTTTTGGATGCGCTTAATCGGGGCGCCCTGTTCACGCAAATTGGTGAGGTTGAGTGCCACCCCGCCCCCGCGCTTGGAGAGCTGGAGCGCGGAGTTAATCGCACGGGCAATGGATTCCATATTGTCTTCCACCCGCAGCAGGAAGCAGGAGACCAGTTCCCCGCGCGCCTGCTTACCGGCATTGAGGAAAGTGGGGGTGGCCGGCTGGAAACGCCCGGTGATCATCTCTTCCATGAGGTTGGTGGCCAGCTCAGTATCCCCATCGGCCAGCGCGAGGGCCACGATGGAGACCCGATCCTCGAAACGCTCCAGGTAGCGGGTGCCATCCCAGGTTTTCAGGGTGTAGGAGGTGTAGTACTTGAAGGCCCCCATGAACGTGGGGAAACGGAACTTATGCGCGTAGGCCTTCTTGTAGAGCTCCTTAATAAAGGCCATATCGTAAGCCTCGATCACGCGCTTTTCGTAATAACCTTCGCGCACGAGGTACTCCAGTTTTTCCTCCAGGTCGTGGAAAAACACGGTGTTCTTATTGACGTGCTGGAGGAAGTACTGCCGCACGGCTTCGTGATCCTTCTCGAATTGGATCTTGCCCTCGGCGTCGTACAAATTGAGCTCGGCATTGAGCGAGTGGTAATCCACGAGCGAATCATCCAGGTTTTCCGAACCGGTATCCGTTAGTGTTGCGATGCCCAAAACTGTTCCAAACCTTCCTTAACCGTGGCAACGTCCGTAGGCGTGCCGAGCAGTTCAAAGCGATACATCATGGGGACCCCGCATTTTGCGGAGATAACATCCCCGGCGAGTCCGTAAACATCGCCAAAATTGGTATTTCCTCCAGCGATCACCCCGCGGATGAGAGCACGGTTGTGTTCGTTATTGAGGAATTTGATGACGGGGCGCGGCACGGCACCGCGATGGTTCCCGCCACCGTAGGTGGGGCAAATAAGCACGTAGGGCTCATCCACCACGGGCGTTTCGCCGTGGATGGGGATGCGCACGGCATCGTAGCCGAGCTTTTCCACGAACCGGTGCGTGTTATTTGTTTGAGAAGAAAAATAGACGATACGTGCCATCGGTTCTTTCCTCAGCGGGCGGCACGCGGCCGCACCGCCAGCTTAGGCAGTCACCAGGGTGGGTTCCGCGGTGGCCTGCGCGCCGGCTTTGAGCGCCTTGATTTCATCGGGGCGGTAGCCGGACCAGTGATGACCGTTCGCGATAACCACGGGCGCCGACTGGTACCCGAGGGCCTTAACCGCCGCGAGGGCCTCCGCATCCTGAGTGAGATCCACGAGCTCATACTCCAGCCCCGCCTTATCGAGCGCGCGCTTGGTGGCATTGCACTGCACGCACGCGGGCTTGGTGTAGACGGTAATGCTCATGAGGTCTCCTCGGTTTCGGATTGTCACGCTGTGTGCGTGGTGGAACGACTACAAGGCTAAACACTACACCTAGTGGCACCTAGAACAAAAGACCACTAGAACTTGTGGTTGTTACGACGACGCCGCCACTCCCGCTTTGCGCTCATTTCCGCGGTTTTGGGACTTTGGGCCCGCGCTTTGTGAAGCTGGTAACCACCCCGCTCGGCGTGTCCTGCGGGTGGGCCGCGAGTTAATTGCGGGCCGGCCACGGGGGTGCCCACGCCCCACCCGCGGACCGTACCGAGTGAACGGAGCGTCAGCTACATACCTAGACAGTCGCGCAACGCGCCGAATCATTTAGCACATTTACTAATTTTCCGCCAGGGTAAGGAGTCCCTTACCGGCCATTTTGTGCGCAATATCACCCATATTTAGGTGCTCTCAATTTTTATCTTGTGACCTACGTCCGTACGATCTTAATCAGACTTAACCGGATTCGGATTCGACCGCCGTGATCAACGCTGCTCACCGACCCGTATCCGCCCCAACCTCGTGCGATGGATAGGAGAACATCGTGGAAGCCTTTACACAAACCGCCGCGCCACTGGGGAGTCTCACCCTCTCCGCCCTCGTGGCCCTCCTCCCGCTCCTCACGGTGTTCTTCCTGCTGGGTGTTGTCCATATGAAAGCGCACTGGGCGGGGGTATGCGGCGTCGCCGTTGCGCTTGCCGTGGCAATTTTCGCCTTCCGCATGCCCGCCGGAATGGCGCTTTCCGCCGGTCTGGAAGGTGCCGTCTTCGGGATCTTCCCCATTACTTGGATCGTTCTCACCGCGATTATCCTCTTCGAACTCACGGTGGCCTCCGGGCACCACGACACCCTCATGCAGGCTTTCGCGCGACTCTCCCCCGATCCGCGCGCGCTGGGCATTTTCATCGCCTTTAGTTTCTGTGCCCTCCTCGAAGCGCTGGCCGGTTTCGGGGCACCGGTGGCGATCTGCGGTGTTATGCTCCTCGCCCTCGGTTTCGCGCCCTGGAAGGCGGCGCTCACGGTACTGGTGGGCAATACCTTCGCGGTGCCCTACGGGGCAATGGCCACGCCCGTGCTCACCGGCGCGAATCTCACCGGTATTGATGCCGCTACTCTTTCCGCCCAGATCAGCGAGCAAAGCAGCGTGCTGGTATGGCTCATCCCCTTCGCGCTGCTCCTCATTATGGACGGCTGGCGCGGCCTGGCCCAAGTGTGGCCCCTGGCCCTGGCGGTGGGATCCTCCTACGCGCTGAGCACCTGGCTCGCGGCCCGCACCCTGGCCCCTGGTCTGGTCAATATGGTTCCCGCCCTGGTGAGTCTGGCGGTGGGCATCGCGCTGCTGCGCATCTGGCAACCGCGCGGGAGCCGCGCCGCGGCCGAACGCCTCACCGGCGCCGCGCCCCAGCCGGCCGCGGAACGTATTCGCCCCGCGGCCCTGGCCTGGGCCATCTTCCCCTACGTACTTATCGTTGCCGTTTTCGTGACCACCCAGATGGTGCCGGCAATCCGCAACGCCCTCGCGGCCACAAACGTGACCATCCACTGGCCGGCCCTGTGGGCCGGGGGCGAGAACCTGGTGCGCGCGGCCGATGGCACACCCGCCGCCTCCACCACCTACACCTTCGCCTGGCTGAGCTCCCCGGGCACCCTGCTGCTCCTGACCGCGCTGGTGCTGGCCGCCTGCTACCGGATGCGGCCCGGCGCGGTGGCACGCCTCATGTTCGCCCAGGTCTACAAGCTGCGCTGGACCTTCCTCACCATCGGTTCGGTGCTCGCCCTCGCCTACGTTATGAACCTTTCCGGGCAGACCCTCACCATCGGCACCTGGATTGCCGGAGCCGGCTCCATCTTCCCCTTCCTCGCCCCGATTCTGGGGTGGATCGGCACCGCGGTGACCGGTTCGGGAACCTCAACCACGGCGCTCTTCGCCAATTTGCAGCACACCGCCGCTACCCAGATCGGGGCGGATCCGGGGCTGCTGGTGGCCTGCAATACCGTGGGCGGGGCCGTGGGCAAGATGATTAGCCCCCAAACCCTGGCGATTGCCACTGGCGGGGTGGATATGGTCGGCGAGGAATCCGTGCTGCTGCGTAAGTCCCTGCCCTGGGCCTGCGGCCTGCTCATCCTGCTGTGTCTGCTGGTCGGGTTCCTCGCCTAAATAAATTCCCGCCCTGCCAGAGTTCCGCGGGTGGCCGGGCATAGCGCCGCGCAGCGGCGGCGTCGTCGTAATAACAACGAAAGAAAAGAGTTGATATGACCCTCATTCCCGGACCGGAACCGCGCAAGAAAGTTGCGGTTTTCGCCACCTGTATTAACGAGGTGATGTTCCCGAATACCGTGAATAACACCGCGGTGCTGCTCGAGCGGCTCGGGTGCGAGGTGGAGTTCCCGCGCGCCCAGACGTGCTGCGGCCAGATGTTCACGAATACCGGGTATTTTGACCGGGCACTGCCGAGCGTGCGGGCCTTCCTCGAAGCATTTGAGGACTACGACTACATCGTGGGGCCCTCCGGATCCTGCGTCGGTTCGGTGCGCGAACAGCATGAGATGCTGGCCCTCGATGCCGGTGAGGACGAGCTGGCACGGCGCGTCCACGAGGTGCAGAAACGGGTCTACGACATCAGCGAATTCATCGTGGACGTGCTGGGGACCGTGGATGTGGGCGCGTATTTCCCGCATACGGTCACCTATCACGCCTCGTGCCATTCGCTGCGGGTGGCCGAGGTGGGTGACCGGCCCATTCGGCTGCTACAGGCGGTGCGCGGGCTGGAATATATTCCGCTCGAAGATATGCGCCAGTGCTGCGGTTTCGGGGGCACGTTCTCCGTGAAGAACTCGGATGTGTCCATCGCGCTGGGGCGGGATAAGGCCCGGCACGTGATCGAAACCGGGGCGGAATACGTGGCCAGCCTCGATAATGCCTGCCTCATGAACTTCGGCGGGATTCTGCATCGCGAAAAGAAACCCGTGCGCCCCATCCACATGGTCAATGTGCTGGTGCAGACCGCGCCGGTCGGCGCCGGCACGGTAGCGGGTGCTGCAACCGGAACCCTGAGCGCCGCGATCGGAACCGCTAGTGCCGCAACCACCCCCGCCGGGAGGATCGCATGAAAACCTTGAAATTGGAACGCCTCACCCCGGCCCCGCCCGCAGGGGATCTGCTTGATTCCCCGGCCTTCCCCAAGGCCGCGGTGCGCGAGCTGGGCAACGAAACGCAGGCGAAGAATCTCCATCACGCCACCCACACGATCCGCGCCAAGCGCCAGGCCGTGGTGAGCGAGCTGGATAATTGGCAGGATATTCGCCAGGCCGGTGCCGATATTAAGAACCGGGTGGGCCGCCACCTCGATCATTATCTGGCGGAGTTCGAAAAGAACGCCACCGCCGCCGGGGCGCATGTGCACTGGGCACGCGACGCGGAGGAAGCCAACCGGATCGTCATCGACCTGGTGCACGCGACCGGGGAAAGCGAAGTCACCAAGGTCAAGTCCATGGTCAGCCAGGAAATTGACCTGAACGAACACCTGGAAGAAGCGCGCATCGCGGCCTGGGAAACCGATTTGGCCGAGCTTATTGTGCAGCTCGGGCACGACCGGCCCAGTCATATCCTGGTGCCCGCGATTCACCGTAATCGCAGCGAGGTGCGTGATATTTTCCTGCGGGAGATGGGCCAGTACGGCACGCCCTGCCCGCCCGATGTGACCGATGAGCCGGCCGAGCTGGCCGCCGCGGCCCGCGGGCACCTGCGCGAAAAGTTCATGCGCACCAAGGTCGGTATTTCCGGCGCGAATTTCGCGATTGCGGAAACCGGTTCCCTGGTGGTGGTGGAATCCGAAGGCAATGGCCGCATGAACCTCACCCTGCCGGAAACCCTCATTTCCGTCGTAGGTATTGAGAAGATTCTTCCCACGTTCCAGGATCTCGAAGTGTTCTTGCAGCTGCTGCCGCGGTCGTCCACCGGCGAGCGCATGGCCCCCTACGGAACTATCTGGACGGGCGCGCGCGAAGGTGATGGCCCGCGCGATGTTCATATTATTTTGCTGGATAACGGGCGCACCAAGGTGCTCTCTGACCCGGTGGGGCGCGCGGCGCTGCGCTGCATTCGCTGTTCGGCCTGCCTGAATATTTGCCCGGTGTACGAGAAGGTGGGCGGGCACGCCTACGGCTCGGTCTACCCCGGACCCATCGGCGCGATCCTCAACCCGCAGATCCGCGGCCTGGAATCGGTGGTGGATCGCTCCCTGCCCTTCGCCTCTACCCTGTGCGGAGCCTGTAATGAGGTGTGCCCGGTGAAAATTCCTATCTCGAATATCCTCGTGCACCTGCGCCGCAAAGCGGTGGATAAGAAACGCGCGGAGGCCGGGTTGCGCCCGCACGTGGAGCCGATCCTCATGGCCGGCGGCGGCTGGGTGATGGGCAAGGGCTGGCGCCTGGGCGCCGCGGCCCGGCTGGCGAGCGTGGGCGGGCGCGTGATGGGCCTGTTCATGCACCACATCGGGAATTGGCATATTCCCGGTGTGCATCGCTGGACGCGGGCCCGCGACGTCCCGATGCTACCCAAGCGCAGCGCCCGCGCCACCTTCGCGCGGCGCAAGAAACGCGAAGCGCGGCAGCTCAAGCGCATGCAGAAAGAGTTGCAGAAGGGGCAGTTGCATCAGCTCGGTTGCGATCCAAATTTGATCGACGGCTCCCCCGCCGCTCCGCCCGCGCAGCTACCGCCCGGAGCCGGACAAGTGCCGCCCACCGCGACGCAAGTACCGCCCACCGCGGGGCAAGTGCCGCCCACCGCGGGGCCGGTTTCGCCCGCACCTGATATTTTCGGCCGCCCAACCACAGAGGAGCTGTCATGACCTCGGCACGCGATGAGATTTTCGCGCGGATTCGCTCCGCGCTCGGTGATGTGCCCTGCCGGGATCCGGAAGAATCCGCGATCAGCTGGGAATACAACCAGCCCACCGCCATTGAGGGCGACCTCGTGGATTATTTCCTCGAGCTCGTGGCCGATTACAAGGCCGACGTGGAGCGGGTCGCCCCGGAGGCGGTCCCGGCGGCTATCGTCGCCCACCTGCACGCCATCGGCGCGCGCTCCGTGGTGCTTCCCGCGGGGCTGGATTCTTCCTGGCGCGCGGCTATTGCGGAGGATGGTTTCCAGGTGTACGACGACGATAACCTCAGCGCCCGCCAGCTGAACGATATTGATGCGGTGGTGACGGCCGCCGCTGTCGGGGTGGCCAATACCGGTACTTTTGCCATGGACCATCGCGCCGACCAGGGCCGGCGTGCGCTCACCCTGGTACCTGATGCGCATGTGTGCGTGCTGCGCGCCGATCAGGTTGTTTCCAATACCCCCGAGGCGATGACCCGGCTCCAGGATTCGGTGCGCGATGGCCAACCGATTACCTTCGTGGCCGGGCCCTCCGCCACCTCGGATATCGAGCTGAGTCGCGTGGAAGGCGTGCACGGCCCACGCCAGCTGCACGTGCTCGTCGCCGGCTAAATAGGCGGGCGGCGCGGCCACCAGCACACCAGGGCCCGGCCGGGATCGTGATCCCGGCCGGGCCCTGCATGTTGTACCCGCGTTAGCGGTACTTCCCGCTAGTTAGCCTTTTCCCGCCGCCGCAGCGCTCCGCCTCCGGCCAGGAGGAGAATCGCGAGGGCGATGGGCATCGCAAGCTCAGCACCGGTGTGGCTGAGTTGCTTGCGGACTGGTGGTGCGGGCGGGATCTTCGTGTCCACACTGGCGGTCGCCGGTGTGGCCTTCTCGCCACTCGGGGTCACCGCGGTAACGGTAGCGGTATTGGTGACCGTCGTACCCTGCATCGTCGCGGTGATCTTCGCTCGGGCTTGCGCTACGAGCTTTTCTCCCGGTGCCAGCACCCCTGCCGCACGCGGCCAGGTGTACTCGATGGGCCCCAGCTCGCTCATAGGATCGTCGATAGTGATGCCGGTGAGCGTTGTTGTTCCGGTATTGAGCACCTCGAAACGATAGACAATCACGTCCCCGTCCACAGTTGCGGTTTTCTCCATCACCATTCCAGGGTGGCCGGTGATGGTGACACTACCGTGGCCACCGGTGCCCGGTTCGCTCGGGTCGCCCGGTTTGTTCGTCACGGTGTCCCCTCCGGGGGTCACGCCGGTGGCGTTGGCATCGTTGCGGACGGTACCCGCATCCACCTGCTCCTGGGTCAGCACCGAAGTAGCGGTAGCACTAGCTTTTTCACCCGGAGCGAGCACCCCGGCAGCACCCGGCCAGCTGTACTCAATCTCGGACAGACCCGGGAAGTCATCTTGAATGACAAGATCCCGCAGGGTGGTATTGCCGGTGTTCTCCAGCGTAAAGAACCAGGTAATGAGGTCACCCGCGCGCGACTTCTCCTTTTCTACGCTACCCGTCTTCACCAGGGTGAATCCGGGGCACTGCGGGAGAAGCACGGTTTCGGTTGCGCTATCGCGCACCAGCAACCCGCGCGCTGAGGTCGCGCTCACCTCCACGGTATTTTCCACCGCTCCGGCATCCAGAAGTTCCTGGGTGATGTGCGAGGTAGCGCTCGCAGTCACCGATTGACCCGGTGCGAGCACCCCGGCCGCACCCGGCCACTCACCGAAGGTCACCGCGCTCAAGCCGGGAAGCTCATCGCGCAGTGCCACCTCACTTAGCGTGGTGGTACCGCGATTAGCAATGGTGAAGGTCCACGTGACCTCGTCCCCGGCCCGCACGGTTCCAGCGGGGCGCGCGGGCGCGCTACCCTGCTTGATCACCTGGATCTGGGCACCGTCCGGGATACTCACCGTGGCGCTATCGCTGGCCGTAACCGCAACGCCGCGCGGATCGGTGCCGGTCGCAGTGGCGGTATTGTCCAGCGTGCCGCGGTCAATATCGGCCTGGGTAAGGGTGTAGGTTCCGGTTACCTGCTGGGAGGCACCGGGTGCCAGCGTTGCGATAGTGCCCAGCTCCCCGCCCAGTAGCGGATCTGCAATCGTCACGCCGCTCAGGGTCACATTGCCACTATTACTCACCTCAATGATGTACTCCACTTGTTCACCTGCGCGCAGTTGCGCGGGCGGCGTGGCCGTTTTTACCAAGCGCAATGCCCCGGTCCCGGGAAGCGGGGTCGTAACCGTGGCACTACCCTCCACCGCGGTACCATGCGGGGACGCGCCCGCGGCCGTGGCGGTATTTTCCAGCGTGCCGCGGTCAATATCGGCCTGGGTGAGGGTGTAGCTGCCACCCACCGTGCCGCTGGCTCCCGGAGCCAGGGTGGTGATGGTGGCGAGTTTCCCGCCCAACAGCGGATCGTTCACAATAATTCCATGCAGGGTGACGTTCCCGGTATTGCGCACCGCGATGCGGTAATGCACCTGCTCGCCGGCCGCGATGGTGGCCGGGGGCGTAGCGGTTTTAGTGACCGCGAGCGCCGGAGCTTCGGGAAGCGACACCGTCACACTACCCTGGGCACTCACCGCGGTTCCGCGCGGATCGGTGCCGGTCGCAGTGGCGGTATTGTCCAGCGTGCCGCGGTCAATATCGGCCTGGGTAAGGGTGTAGGTTCCGGTTACCTGCTGGGAAGCACCGGGTGCCAGCGTTGCGATAGTGCCTAGCTCTCCACCCAGCAGCGGATCCGTGATCGTCACGCCGCTCAGCGTCACGTTCCCGGTATTACGCACGTCAATGGAGTAGCGCACGTGCTCGCCGGCCGCGATAGTGGCCGGAGGCGTAGCAGTTTTGCTTACCGTCAGTGCACCGGCGGCCGGCAGCGGCGTGGTCACCGTCGCGGTGGCCTGCACCTGCGTATTGTGCGGCGAGGTTCCGGTCACCGTGGCGGTATTATCCACGCGACCCGCATCGATATCGGCTTGGGTGAGCGTGGCTTGCGCGGTTCCGGTGGCGACGGCGCCCGGCGCCAACATGCCCGGTTGGGCAGCATCAGGCCAGGTCATGACAAGCCCACTGACCTTCGGGTCACTCAGGGCCACCTGCGCAAGCGGAACGTTCCCGGTATTCGTCACGGTGAAGGTGTAGGTCACGGTATCACCGGCCGCCGCATTCGCACCCGTGCCATCGGCCGCGAGCGCGGCTGCCTTGGTGAGGGTGAGCGCGGGCTGGGCGTGGAAGAATCCGAAGTCTTGGCCTTCCAGTGTGGCCGCGCGTTCCACCGTTACCGCGGCGCTAGTGGCACCGTCTTTCCCCGCCGGTGAGTAGCTGGGTACGTAGCTGGCGCCCCCGTCAGTTACGGGTGGGGTGACGGAGATACGGTAGTTTCCGGCCAGGACATTATTAAAGGAGTAGGTCCCATCGGCTGCCGCCGTCGTTTCCAACGGAGCACCGCTGGGGCCCAGCACGGGGGCACCGGTACTGGCATCGAGGAGGCGCACGGTAGCGCCGGCCAGCGCGGTGTCATCCGCGCTGGCGCCGTCGTCGTTAATATCCACGGCGATGCGCCCGCTCACGGTGGCGGCGACCACGGTGGCACTTTGCGGTTCGCCTGCGGTGAGCGGAAGCGGCGAATGCGAGGCGGTGCGCAACTGTCCGGTCATCGTATTCGCGATGACCGCGCCGGCCTCAGCTTGCGGGGCTTCCAGGGTGAGTGCGTAGCGGGCACCTCCGGCCGGGCCCGTCGCGAAATCGTTGATGACGAAACGCAGTGCCGTGACCTGGCTGAGGTCCGTGGCAGCGGTGACTTCCTGCCACGTTACGCCCGCGGCCGGAGCTGCTCCGATGGTGCCGTGCGGTGCCGTGGTGTATTCGGCTCGCACATTGGCGGCCTCACCCTGGAGGCGTTCTACCCCGGTGAGAACCGGGGTCACGGTGGTGCCGCGACCGTCACCCACGTAGGGGAGTTCGTCCACGAAAATAGCGTGCCCCATGGAATCCATGGTGGTGTTGTACATTTCCAGCAGGTACGAAACCGGTTCGTTGCGCTGGACGTTGGGCGCGCGGAGCGTCTTGAGGTAATTCGCTCCCGCGACGAGCACCATGGTGACGTCCGTGGAGGTTTGGGCCTGCCAGCCGGCCTGATCGATCACGGCCCTCCAATACCATTTCCTCAGATCGTCACCGCGGAAATAGGAATCCAGATTGAGCTGGCCGGATTCGGGTAAATAGGGTCCCACCTGAAGGTTGACAGGAATCTCGGGCAGCGGCTGGCCCACGGGCAGTTTGCCGCCGTTGGCCACGTAATCGAAGAGGTACGGGGTACGCCCATCCGCGCAGAGGTTCGCATCGGTAGCCTTGCTCCCCTTCCAGGTGGTGGCATCCACGGGGGAGAGATCCACGTCCACCACTTCTGCGGGCAGGCACATGAGCACCTGTGCATGGGCAGCTGTGGTGTGGGGCGAGTTAGGAACGAGGAAGGTTTCAGGACGAACGGTATAGCGGTACTTATGATTTGTTTTCGCGACCGCTATACGGTTGCCCACAGTTCCGTCCGGATTAATAGTGGCCAGGGAAGAAGCCTGGAAACGCGCTTCGCCCACCGCCACGAAAATACGAACTCCGGTACCTTTGTACTGACTTCTTCCCTGGTACTTCGACCGCATACTCACGGAGAGGGGAACGCCATCATCAACAAAAACCGCGTCCGACGTTGCCACCGCTTGAACCGTTAAGTACATATGGTACCGATCTAGCGCAGCGGCCGAGCCCGTGCGTTTGGACAGCAAGTTGCCGTTATTCACTTTGGGGCGCGCTTGCAACGCAAAAACATCGCTAAAATCGCCGGAGTATTCCGAGAGCGGGCGGAATTCGCGCTGCTCCGGGCTACCTTTCGCGCCTGCTCGCACGTACAGGTCATAATCCGATTTCGGGATCTCATAGTAGCCATTAGCCGTTTCGCCAGGCATACCCTTGGGGTAGGGATCCCCGGGGATATCGCTGGTTTTCACGAACAGGCGCGCGGTGCGCGGATCTATACGCTGGTAGGCCGGGTCGCCCGGCTCAATGGTGACCTGGTTATCGGCCGAGCCCACGCTTTCGTATTGACCGCCCAGGCGAGTGTTATCCAGATACTGGTAGGCGATGCCGATCAGTGCATACGGAGTATTCGGCGGTACAACACCGTTATGACCCAAGCCCGGGCTCGTGCGCATCGCGTCCGGATCGCTTCCCTCCGGATTGCGACCGTAACGCGCAGTGGTATCCGTGATGAGCCGTCCCTCCGTTGGCCGATCAATCGTCCACGTGAGGGTTATCGGTGTTATTGAGCAGGTTTGTTTCGTGTAGAGGTTGTGAGGGCGACGACGCCGAGCTGCCCCGCGGGTTAACCGGAGCCACGGAACTGGTGAACGTCACGAGCGTCTTATTAGGTAATTTCGCAATGTCGGAAGCGGGAATCCACACCCGGTATTGTGCATAGGCTGCCGAATCCCCATCCCGGGCCTGCGCGCCCGTGAGGGTGAACTTTCCGAAAGAGTCCCCTTTCTCGGCGGTGATCCCCGACCGCACTGGAACTACCGCCCACCGCTCCGGCACGAAGGGGCGCGGCGCACTCGCTCCGGGTTCTTGCACCGTGATGTTAAATGTGACCGCGGTGGTGAGGGGTTTTTCAAATGTCCATCGATCAGAGAAGGGGAAGCTGTACTTCGGCGTGAAACCGAAGAAATTGCCCTTTTCCTTCCCGGAACCGAAATCATAGGAGCCTTCCCCGCGGTAGGTGGATGAGTCATCAACCGGATCACTCCCGTGCCCAAGATCGAAGTCAAGCTGCCCCACCACTTCCACCAGGCTGGGAGCACCGGATACCGCAATGGTGCGTGTGCCCTGCGCATCGGTGACCTCGAGTTCGGGACTGTAGGTGCTGCCCGGCCCCACCCCGGTTCCGGGCCGCGCAATAATGGGCTGAATCACCACAGCGGCTGTACCTGCACCGCCTTCATTACTCACCGTGGCGGTCAGGGTCCGCCCATCCGCACTCACCGTATAGGAGCGTTCCACTCCGTTCGATGTTCCTCCCAGCACCGCGTCAAGCCCGGGGCCCGTCTCCCAACTCCAGCCTTCCGGAAGGGTTTGTGAGATCGTGGTGGCAGTGGCATCTGATGCCACAAAGGCCCATTGGAAAGACACCCGTGAGCCATAGCCAACTTTGCCGTTCTTTGCCTCGGTATCGTAATCGCCATAGGTGTCATCACCGGTAATACTGACAGAGACATTGGTGAGCGTACCTGCTGCGGGAGCGGCGGAGGCCTGTGGGAGCACTCCCCACCCCAAGCTCAGAAGCAGCACGGTGCATAGCAGCGCAATAAGTGACCGCCGTGATGCCAGCGGCATCATTAAATGTCGATTCATCGAGCTTCCTTGCGTGAAAATGTGATGAGAAATTCCACCATCGGGTGGTTTTTGCTATAACCAGCTGTAATGAATGGTAGTGATACTTTCCTAATTTTTGGTGAAGCTTTAGCAACAAATTCGTGGCATCGCGCACATATCCACCACAATGTCCCAGCCGCCACATTTTAATGCGATGTCATACTAAAATGAACAATAATATTATTATTGGTACTAACTAGGGAACCCGGAAAATTACCGCAGCACCGCAGCTGCCAATCCCAAGGAGTGATTATGCCGCAGCCCTCCACCCGCCAGCCGCGCTCCCGCGCGCTCCTCATATTCCTGGCGGTCCTCTTCCTTATTCTCGGCACGCTGGTGTGGGCCACTCCGGGACCGGCCCGCGCTGCCGATACCAACCCTGCCGGCGGTAGCCCCGCGGCCGATGCGGCGGCGTCGCCGCGCGCCGTCGTGCAATGTTCACAAGATCCCAACGACCTCACGTGCCCCGAGGATCTCCTCACCCAGCGCATTCGCGAGGCCGGAACCACGCCCACCCGTATTATTCTGGGCGCCACCGACACTCTCCTCACGAGTACCCTGAAGATTCCCGCCGGTGCGGATATTGAGCTCGTCAACGGCGGGCGCGCCCCGTGGGGTGCCACTGATTCCGGACTGGTGCGCGAAGATGGCTTCAGCGGCGTGATGGTGCAGGTGCCGGCAGGCGCCGCCCTCACTTTCGATAATTACGACGGCGGCACTTTCCGCATGCGCAGCCGCGGGGAATGGGTCCCGGGCGGCGGCACTCTCCTGGATGTGCGCGGCAGCCTCACCATTAACGGCGGGGAATTTTCCGGGGTGCGCGAAGCGAAGCAGACCTACCAGGGCGCGATCACCATCAGCGGGAAAGATGCCAGTTTTACCCTCAACGGCGGGAACGTCACCGATAATCATCGTCAGCTCAATAATCCTGGTGCAGTCCAGTACGGCGCCGCGAATATCGCGGTAACCGAGGGCGCCACCTTCGTGATGAACGGCGGGGAGGTTAGCAAGGGCAAAGCTCGTGTTGTTGACTCTTACGGTTACGGCGAAGTTGGCGGGATCGGCGTGTACAAAGGCGGGAACGTCACCATCAACGGCGGAACCATCACGGAAAATTCCGGTTTCGCGGGCGGGATGATCGCATTCACCTGGCTGTGGTCCACATCGGATGCCACCCCCGAAAACTCTGCTCGCACCCGCAGCTTCATCACGATCAATGGTGGCACCATCTCCAAGAACCGCGCTTCTTTCTCCGGTGGTGGGATTCTTTCTTTCGGTAACTCCGAGGTCACCATGAACGGCGGCACCATCGATTCCAATTCGGCACCCAACGGTGGCGGCGTGGGAACCTTGGACCTGTACGTGTGGGGTGCGGACGGCACCTGGCAAGAGGTTCCCGGCGATGGTAAGAACTGGGGCTCCGACCACCGCGCAGTGGTCGGAGCTGTCCCCCGGCGCCTTCACCATGAACGGCGGCACGATTTCGAATAACTCCAGCCGGCGCACCGGGGCCGGCGTGAACGTGGTCTCCAATAAGGTCCAGCTCAACGGGGGCACCATCAGTGGCAATGAGGCTGGTCAGCAGGGCGGCGGGGTCTATGTTTCCACCGCCACCTACACCCTGCACGCCGGCAACACTCTGGTCACGGCGAATTCCGCTTCCGGGATTGGCGGCGGGATCTGGACCTGCCCCACCGGCAGCGTAGAGGTCCACGTGGATAACGGCGCGGCGATTTTCGGGAACGCCGCGACTCGCTACGGCGCGGACCTCGCGCACGATAACCTCGGTTCGGTCAGCTCCGCGCCGGTGTGGACCTCGGATGCGATTCTGGGCGGCGGCCTGGTGGATTACTACCAGGATAACGAAGGTGCCCGCTTCGACCCGGCGCAGCTAAGCCTGCCCGAGAAGGAACGCCCGCGCCCCGAACTCATCAAGGGGCGCGAGATTTCGAACGAGGGATTTGCCGCCGTGGTTTCCGATCCGGCTCAGGGTGCGGCTCGCGATGCCGCGCGCCTGGTCATTACGGGCAACACCGCGCCGCGCGGGGCGGGTATCGGCACGAATGGCTCGGTTATTTTCGGCACGTGGGGTTACGCGCAGGCAACGGTCACGAAACAGTGGTTCTATGAAACGACGACGACGCCGCCAGCTGGCGATAAGCCCAATCCTGTGCCGGCACGTCCTTCGGATATTGCCTCCTCGAGTGTGCCGATGCGGCTGGTCTCCGATACCTCCGCTGAGCTCCCGAAGCCGCAGGTGGTACAGAAGTTTAGCGTGACGGCCGGTGAGGAGTGGACGAAGAGCTTCACAAATCTACCGATCCGCACTGATGCTGGAGAGTTGTACGTCTACGCGGTGCAGGAGCTGGACGCTGCTGGCGAGGTGCTGAAAACCAAGGTGTTGGAGCCGTCGCAGCTGCTGGTGCAGCGCGGTGAAAAACTGCCTAAGCGCCCGGAACTGGCGGAAGGCATGGCTCCGCCCGAGGTGTGGTTCGTCGGGAAGGTCGCCAATGAGGTGCCTACGCCGGTGGATATCGCGGTCACGAAACAGTGGGCCTACCGCGATTCGAGCGATCCGGTGCCGGGTGCTGCGCTGCCCGAGCAGGTGGAATTCGAGCTGCTGCGCGATACCGATGCGGCTTTCTCCCATCCCGAGGTGGTGCAGAGCTTCACCGTGACGAAGGCGGATAACTGGGTTCGCACACTCACCGGGCTGCCCCGCGCCACTGCGGAGGGCGTGGCCTATGTGTACGGGCTGCGTGAGAAGGGAGCTGGCGAGATCGTGCCGGTTCCGGCGGCCCCTAGCGCTCCTGAGACTCCCGGCAGCCCCGAAGCCCCGGGCGAGGACGGCGTTATTCACCGTGCGGTGACAGTGGTCAATACCCTGACCCCGCCGCCTCCGCCTACTACGCCGCCCACGGTTCCGCCGACTACGCCGCCGACTACGCCGCCGACGACGGAGCCACCGACTCCTCCCACCACTCCGCCGGTACCGCCCACAACCGAGCCGCCGGTACCGCCGACAACTCCCCCGGCTCCGCCGACGACGCCACCTACAACGCCGTCGGTACCGCCAACGACACCGTCGGTGCCTCCCACTCCGAGTGAGCCACCGACGCCGCCCACGGTTCCGCCGAGTACACCTACGGTAACTCCGCCGGCCAGCACGCCTCCGGCTACTCCGCCGAGCACACCGCCGGCGAATCCGCCGCGGATTGTGCGCACCGGCAGCGATGCCCGCACCGGAGCAGCCCTCGCGGGCTCAGCGTTGCTCGCCGGCCTCGGAATCCTGGCCTGGCGCCGGCTGCGCACCGACCGCTAGGCGAGCCCTGCGCCTAAGCCACGGGGGGTGGTACATCGCACGCGATGTACCACCCCCCGTAGTCGTTCTTTCAGACAACCGCCCAAAATCGACGCACACAAAGTGGTACCAGAACTACATTAACTAGATGATTTCCTGTCGTGACGTACCACTTCGTTGCGCCATAACCGGGCCGGCCCTTTCAGACGCGCCCTTCGAGATGCCCCACTCGGCTGGGGCCGGGGTGCAGGCTGCCGGACCCGGTATGTGTTGTCCGGGGTGTACTGCGAATGTCGTACATACGAAGTACAGCTCTGAAAACACCTAGTACCTCCGCCGGTGCTGGTGTGACTCCTGAGGTTCGACTTATGTGATCGCACCCCTCGGCAACACTTGTTTACCCCAGGGGTCATGGATGGTTAATCTAGCTGCCGCCACCGAGAAATTAGGCACGCCGGCCGGCCGCGTAGAGGCGCAAGGCGCGTTCGGCGGCGTTTTCCAGGTTCGCCGCGCCCTCCGCAAGCGCCTCGTCAAGCGTGCAGGGCCGGTCCACAATCGGCACCAAGCCAACGAAGCCGTGTTCGTACAGGTCCTCCACGCCTTCACCGAGTTTCCCCGCGAAAGCAATAATCGGCACGCCGGCAGATTTACCGCCGCTGGGCGTATCACCGGCACCCGCACCGCGCCCGGCACCCGCACCGGCCGCCGCGGCAACCCGCGCCACCCCGGAAAGCGTTTTGCCCATGAGGGTTTGGCGATCCATGGCGCCCTCCCCGGTCAGAACCAGGTCCGCGCCGGCCATCGCCTCTGCTAGCCCCACGGTTTCCATGACCAGATCCACCCCGGATTCCAGGCTGGCCCCCAACAGCAAAAATGCGAAACCGAGCCCGCCGGCCGCCCCCGCGCCCGGCGTCTCCTGCACGTCCATCTTCCCGGCAACGGTCGCGAAATTACGCAGCACCCCGTCCAGGAATTCCACGTCCGCGGGCGAAGCACCCTTCTGCGGCCCGTAAATCGCGGAAGCCCCGCGCTCCCCGAGCAGCGGATTATCCACATCGCAGGCCACCCGGATGGTCACGCCGGCCAGGCGCGGATCCAGGCCGCTGAAGTCCGCCCGCGCCAAGCGCGCCATCTCCGCCGGGGTGGTGCCCAGCTCGGTGGCGGCGTCGTCGTAAAAACGTGCGCCGAGTGCCGCGAGCATCCCGGCCCCGCCGTCGTTCGTGGCGGAACCACCCAGGCCCACCAGAATCTCGGTGGCGCCCTCATCGAGCGCCCGCGCAATAAGCTGCCCCACCCCGGTACTATCCGAGCGGCGAATATCGCGTTCTTCGGGGCGCAACTGGTCCAACCCCACCGCGGCCGCGCTCTCAAAAATGGCGTGCTCCCCCGCGATCGCCAGCTCAGCCGGCACCGTAGCCCCGCGCACCCCGGCCACCGGCAGCGTGATGATCCGGGCGCCCAGTGCATCGGCAATGGCGCGGGCGAAACCTTCCCCGCCGTCCGCCATAGGAATTTCCACGCATTGCGCATCGGGTATAGCCCGCCGCGCCCCGGCCGCGAGCGCCGCGGCCGCGCGGGCCGCCGTCATGGATTCTTTGAAGCTATCGGGGCAGCACACAATTTTCATGGCAGAGCCTTTCACGTCGGTGTCTACAATTTTCGCCGTGCTGAGTCACGCGGATGTTAAAGCTATCGAAACGCTATAGAAAAGCTATCGAAAAAATACGCGGGGCACACGAACGCGAGGAAATGGAGAAAACTCGCGCCCGCGCGCCCCGCGCGATAGGAACACTGGCAGCTTAAAGCCGGTAGCGTGCGGCACGCTAGCGTCAACGCAAACTAGTGTTGCCGCAAGCTACCCGCCTTTTAGTTAGCGGACCAGTGCTGGCTTCTTATTATCGAACTTCCAGCCGGGGATGAGGTACTGCATGCCGATGGCGTCGTTGCGCGCGCCGCCGCCTTCCACCTTCTCCTTGTAGAGTTCGTGCGCCGCGAGGATCTGGTCCATATCCGGCTCGATGCCCAGGCCCGGGCGCTGCGGAATCGTGAGCTTGCCGTCCACGATCTTGAGCGGTTCCTTGGTGAGGCGCTCCACGCCTTCCTGCCAGATCCAGTGGGTGTCCAGGGCGTTGTATTCGCCCGGGGCCGCCGCGCCGCAGTGGGCGATCTGGGCCAGGGAGATATCGAAGTGGTTATTGGAGTGGCAGCCCCAGGTCATGCCCATATCGTGGCAGAGCTGGGCCACGCGCACCGAGCCGCGCATCGTCCAGAAGTGCGGGTCGGCCAGCGGGATGTCCACGGATTGCAAGGTCAGCGAGTGGGTCATCTGGCGCCAATCGGTATTGACCATATTGGTGGCGGTGGGCAGGCCGGTGGCCTTGCGGAACTCGTTGAGGATTTCACGGCCGGAGAAGCCGTTTTCCGCACCGCAGGGATCCTCGGCGTAGGTGAGGATGCCGACCTTGTCCTTGCACAGCTCGATGGCTTCCTTGAGGGACCACGCGCCGTTGGGGTCGAGGGTGATGCGGGCCTCGGGGAAGCGTTCCTTGAGGGCCACAATCGCCTTCATTTCTTCGGCGCCTTCGAGCACGCCGCCCTTGAGCTTGAAGTCCTGGAATCCGTAGAGATCGTGGGTGGCTTCCGCGAATTTCACGATCGCTTCGGGGGTGAGGGCTTCTTCGTGGCGGATGCGGTACCATTCCACATCCGAATCCTTTTCGCGCAGGTAGGGCAGGTCCGTCTTATCCGGATCGCCCACGTAGAAGAGGTAGCCGAGCGCGCGCACCTGATCGCGCTGCTGGCCTTCGCCCAGGAGCGCGGCCACCGGCACGTTGAGGAACTGGCCGAAGAGGTCCAGGGTGGCCGCTTCCAGCGCGGTCACGGCGTGGACGGTGGTGCGCAGGTCGAAGGTCTGGAGGCCACGCCCGCCGGCATCGCGGTCCGCGAAGCGTTCGCCCACCTCACGCAGGAAATTGTTGTAATCGGCCAGGGAGCGCCCCAGCACGATATCCTTGGCGTCCTCGATGGTGCGAGTGATCTTCTCACCACCGGGAACTTCACCGATACCAACGTTTCCGCTGGAATCTTCCATGACCACCACGTTGCGGGTGAAGTAGGGGCCGTGCGCGCCGGAGAGGTTGAGTTCCATGCAATCATGGCCGGCAACCGGGTAAACATCAATCTTCTTAATTGTGGGAACTGACATCGTTGTCTTTCTTCTTTGGGCGCTGCGCGGATGCTGTGTGCCGCGCAGCGCGGTTGGTCGGAGTAGCAGAGTATGTGCGGTTATGTGTAGGTGCGGTGTTCTGGTGGGGTGCGGCTGCGCTACGCGCGGTTTTACGACGACGCCGCTAGCTGGCCGCCGGCCGGCCGGTCAGGAGAACTTCCTTTCCGGCCGGTCCGGCCGCGCTCGGTTCCAGCCAGGCGCGGCTCGGAGTCACACGGCCGCGGCCAGCTGGTCAGTTACGGCCAGCGGGTGCTTTACTCGGGCAGGCCCGGGTGCAGCTCGATATTCGCGAGCTTCTCGTAGAAGCGCACGAGGGAGGAGTGGTCCTCACCGGCATGGTCATCACCTTCGAGCACCGACATCATCTCGCGCACCTGGGCGGTGAGCGGAAGCGCGGAATTGACCCCGTGGCCGGTGTCCATAACGTTGTTGAGGTCCTTGATATGCAGGTTGATGCGGAAGCCCGGCTTGAAATTGCGGGCCAGCATCATGGGAACCTTGGCGTCCATCACCGTGGAACCGGCCAGTCCGCCGCGGATAGCGCGGTACACGGCTTCCGGATCCACCCCGGCCTTCTGGGCCATGGTGAACGCTTCGGCGCAGGCGGCAATATTGATCGCCACGATGGCCTGGTTGGCCAGCTTGGCAATATTGCCGGCGCCGATGGGACCCACGTAGGTAACGTCCCCAGCCATCACGCCGAGCACGTCCTTGACCTCGTTGAAGAGCTCTTCTTCGCCGCCGACCATCACGGACATGGTGCCGTCAATGGCCTTCGGCTCACCGCCGGAAACCGGTGCGTCCAGCATCCGCACGCCGGCCTTTTCCAGGCCCGCGGCCACCTCGCGCGAGGCGAGGGGCGCGATGGAGGACATATCAACGTAGATGAGCCCTTCGCGAGCGCCTTCGATAATGCCACCTTCGCCCAGGGCCACCGCCTTGACGTGGGGGGAATTCGGAAGCATGGTGATGACCAGGTCGGCCTTCTCCGCCGCTTCCTTACCGTTCGCAACGGCGGTCGCTCCGGCTTCCACCACGTCGGCAACGGCTTCGGCATTGTGGTCGTTCACGTAGAGTTCGTGCCCGGCCTTGAGGAGGTTCTTCGCCATGGGCTTGCCCATAATGCCAAGACCGATAAATCCGATCTTCATGGAGTTTTTCCTTCCTTTTTGTATGATCGTCAGGTTGGTGTTTCCAACGGGCGGAGCGTTTCACGTGGGGTGGGGCGCTCCGTTTCTTTGCGCACCGTTTCCTCGCGGGGTTGGGGCGACGCCGCAGCTGCGCCGTCGTACCCCTTCCCGGAGAAGTATTAGGCCGGAACCACCAGGCTCAGCAGCAGGCAGGCACCCAGGCCGAGCACGGAGAGCAGCGAGGTGTAGGTGGTGCGGACCTTAATGGTTTCCGCCACCGAGAGCCCGAGGAATTCCTTGAACATCCAGAACCCGGGGTCGTTCACGTGCGAGGCCATAATGGAACCGCACGCGGTTGCCAGGGTCATGATTTCGGGGCTCACCCCGCCACCGGCGATCATCGGCACCGCGATACCGGCCGCGGCCACCACGGCCACCGAGGCCGAACCGAGGGCCACGCGCATGAGCGCGGCGATAAGCCAGGCGATGATAATCGGGGAGAGGCTGAGGTTCTCGGTAATGGAGAGAATGTAATCGGAAATGCCACCGTTCTTGAGCACGGCCGCGAAGGCGCCGCCACCACCGATGATGAAGACAATCATCGCGATGGACTTCACCGAAGCCGCGCAGGAAGCCATGATCTTATCCATGGGCACCTTGCGGACCAGGCCGAAGTAGGCCACGGCCACGAGGAGGGAGAGCATGAGGGCGAACCAATCGTGCCCGATGAAGGCCATTACCTTGGTGACCGCGTGCTCGTGCCCCAGGGTCACCTCGAGGATGGCGTGCCCGCCGATGAGGATAACCGGGAGGGCGGTGATGCACAGCGAGGCCCAGAAGCCCGGCATTTCTTCGTCGGTCCATTCCTTTTCATTGACCAGGCCGGCCGGCGGGCGGGCGGTCACAGACTTGACGAAGGGCAGGCGCGGCCACATGATCGCGACCACGGCACCCAGCGGAATGGCGAAGAGGAGGCCGTACAGCATGGTCAGGCCGATGGAGGCGTCGTACATATTCGCCACGGCCGAGGGGCCCGGGTGGGGCGGGAGGAAGGAGTGCATCGTGGACAGCGCGATTGCCATGGGCATCGCCAGCCACATAACCGGGATCTTGTAGGCCCGGCACACGGCGAAGACGATGGGGATGATGATGACGAAGGCGGTCTCGTAGAAGAGAACGACGCCGACGAGGAAGGACACGATCACAATCGCGAGCTGGGAGTGCTTGATCCCGAACTTGTTAATCATGGTGGTGGCGAGGCGGTTCGCCGCGCCCATATCCGCCATGAAAACGCCGAGCATGGCGCCGAAGCCGAGGAGCAGCACGAGTTTACCGGTCTGCCCGCCCACACCCGATTGGATGACGTCAAGGAGTCCCTTGACTTTCTCACCCTTGTCGTCAACGGTGGCCAGGAGAGGCATACCCTGCGCCATGCCCACCACGACCGAGACGATGACGAGGGCAATAAAGCCATTCATCTTCAGCACGATCATGAGGAACAGGAGCAGCGCAATGCCAAGTGCGAGGATTACTAGTGGCATGGTTTTTCCTTAGTTTCCAATCTCATCACTGAGATAGCCGGATACGGCTAGATATTGGTGACCGCTTCGACGGCCTTTTCGAGCGCCGGGCGGAATTCGGGGGCAAGTTCACGGGCCGGTGCGAAGCAGTAACCCGCTTCCACACCCGCCATACGCAGGCCTTCCTTGAGAACCACCGGGAAGGTGGCCACGTCTACGAGGTTGCGCAGCGGCGAGAGCGCATTTTGCAATTCGAGGGCGCGTTCGCGGTTGCCGGCGCGGTATTCGTTGTAAATGCTGGAGACGAGCTTGGGCGCAATATTCGCGGTGGAGGCGATGGCGCCGGCGGCCCCCAGGCACAGGGCCGGGTAGATGAGGGTATCGCGGCCCATAATGACGTCGAAGTCATCGGGGAGCTCGCGGATGTAATCCCCGGTGAGCGTCATATCGCCGGCGGAATCCTTGATGCCGATGATATTGGGGACGTTCACGAGTTCGCGCATGGTGCTGAGCGCTACCGGAACCTTGGTGCGGCCCGGGTTGGAGTACACCAGGATGGGCAGATCGGTTTCTGCCGCGATGTTCTTGTAGTGTTCGACCAGTTCAGACTGGGTGGGGGTCATGAAGTAGGGGGTGAGGACCGAAAGGGCGGAAACTCCACCAACTTCCTGGACCATATGGGCGGTTTTAATGCAATCGCGCGTGGTAATTTCCGAGGCGCCGGCGTAGACCGGTACCCGGCCATTGGCCTGTTCCACGGCGATTTCAACAACGCGGCGCTTCTGGTCATTATCAAGACCGTAGATTTCACCGGAGCTGCCGAGCACGAAAATACCGTGCACGCCGTTGGTGATCGTGTAGTCGATGACGTCGCGCAGACCCTGCTCCAGCAAGTTTCCTTCGCGATCTAGAGGTGTGACGAGAGCGGGAATCACGCCTTCTGCATGGAACTCCATAGTTCTCCTTGGTTGCGGCTTCAGTTTCGACTTCGCCAGCGAAACCGAAACTTTGTGGACAGTCAGCTACGTATGTAGACACTAGTATTAAAACGCGGTTTTGAAACTACAGGGTGGGACTAACGTCTGAGCTATGTAGGGCAACACAGGTGTTCCGCGGCGCAGTTCCGGGGAACTTGTTGCGGTGTCCTTTACTATGGAACCTAGAGAAATGAAAGAAATTATCGTGGTACCGTGGCACCCCTGAGGTACCCCACAGCGCGCGGCTTTCCGCCAGGCGCCGTGGTACCACGGCTTACGAAGGTGTTGGATCCGTTTGAGAGCTACAAGCACAACCGGCGGCGGTGTTCGCCCCGTCAAATCTGCCTCGCGCACCGTTGACCTGCTCGAATTCCTCGGCAGGCGCATTGCCGACCCCCCGCGCTTGGCAGAGATTTGCGCGGAGTTAGATGCGCCACGTTCCTCCACCTACGCGCTGCTGCGCACCCTCATCGACGCCGAATGGGTGCAGGCCACCTCCACGGATCGCTACATGCTGGGCATTCGCGCCCTGACCGTAGGCACCGCCTATATCGATGCCGATCCGTACGTGCGAATCGTGCGCCCGATCCTTGTGGATCTGGCAAAAGAGCACGGGGAAACCTTCCATATGGGCCGTTTCGATAACGCGGAAATCGTGTATCTCCTCACCCAGCAATCCGACCGTTCCACTCGCACTTATTCGCGCGTGGGGCGCCGCCTGCCCGCGGCGGCCACCGGGCTGGGCAAGGCCGTGCTGGCTCACCGCCCCGCAGATATCCCGGAGGAACTGGTGGCCTTGACGGAGCGAACTATCACCTCAGAAGCGCAGCTGCGCAAGGCCCTCACGGAGACCGCCGCGCGCGGTTACGCTATCGATAATGAGGAAAATACCCTCGGCCTGCATTGCGTGGCATTTTCTCTCCCCTACGAAAGCCCGGTGCGCGACGCCATTTCCTGTTCTATCCCCAGCGCGCGCTGGAGCGCGGAGCGTGAAGCGGAGATCGCGGC
Organism: Actinotignum sp. UMB0459; assembly: GCF_051905915.1. Taxonomy (NCBI): domain Bacteria; kingdom Bacillati; phylum Actinomycetota; class Actinomycetes; order Actinomycetales; family Actinomycetaceae; genus Actinotignum; species Actinotignum sp. UMB0459. The sequence goes on from NZ_JBQAIK010000014.1 coordinate 185,724, forward strand.
AGCCATGCGCACCGCGGTTAATCGCATCCTCGATTCCGCGCCGATTGCGTAGCACGGAGAAGAATGGGATGGGTGGTTCACGTTTCGAGAGCTTCGAGTGCAAGGCAGGGCCGGAACCTGCGCCCACCCACCGGGAAATGAACATTGGCAATACGAGGAGTGCGGGCCGCGTTCTTGATGCGCCGGCGTGCCCGGCGGGAATGATGACCGCTCAGGAGCAAAGCGTGCATCCATTCATCGCCGTGCGAATGTATCTGGATATGCGCGCAGGGAATAGTTGAGCGTGGTGAGCGAATGTAATCCCAGCGTACTAGAGGCTCTTTTCCTTCGTGTCCGCGGATCACTGAAAATGTTGATTGATCGACCGTGAGAAAACCACTCTCCGGATCGAGAAAAACTCGATAGTCAAATAGCACAAGCAGGTTGTGTGGAAAAGCTATGCGGCCACTGATTCGCTTTCCAGGTGCTTCACTCAGCACCACCGACTCGATACTTACTGAAGAATTTTCATCTAGAAAACTGCTTATCTTTCCGAGGTGGTCAGCAAATCTTTCGGCCTGGAACTCTAGGCTTCCACCTGGATGATCACGGTTCTCGACCATAGCGAGCCAACTTCTCGAAGTAATCTAATCCGTCCAATTCGAAATAGAGCTTCGCTTCTTTTTCGCCGAGCAGGTAGTTATCAGCGCGTAGGTCGAATTCTTCCCGGGTCATCCTGACTTCGCGCAGAATCTCCTCTTTCCGCGCCAGAATTTCTTCCAGCGAGGTGTAGGTTCGCCCGATAATGACTGTCATAGTGGTCACCTCCGTCCTTCTCCGCCATTCTCGCATGGCGTGGAAGCGTAAAAAAGACCTAGGTAACGCCTTGTGGACAAGGATGACGTTTGCGGATTCTGTGGATAACTTCGATACCGCTGCCACTACCTATCCCGGGCAATCTCGCTGTTCTCATCCGCCAGTTTCGAAAACCTGACTAACTTGAACCAACTCAGACCTAACGACGACGGCGCCACCTGGCTTTCTCCCTATTGGCCGCGAAGGTGCACCACCTGGGGACTTATGTCACACTTGGCGCGGTCTACATGTGTAGATACTTGTATTGCCGGTAAGTAGGCTGACGCCGTGTGTGCACCGCCGCACGGGTGCCTTTCCGGCATATCTCAGGCAGACCCCAAGGCAAAGGAGCATATTGTGAGCCGGGATACCATCGCACACGTGAAGCTTTCCCACGTTATTTTGCCACTGAACAACCCGATTTCTGACGCAAAGGTGTTCACCGGGCGGCAAAAGCCCATGACGGAGGTGAATTTCCTCTTCTGCGAAATCGAAACAACCGACGGCCATTCCGGAGTCGGTTTTTCATATTCGAAACGAGCGGGTGGGCCAGCCCAATTCGCCCACGCCTCCGAGGTGGCCGATAACCTTATCGGAGAAGATCCCAATGATATTGACCGGCTGCGGGTGAAGCTGCTGTGGGCCGGGGCTTCGGTGGGGCGCAGCGGGGTGGCGGTGCAGGCCATCGCCGCCATTGATGTGGCCCTGTGGGATTTGAAGGCGAAGCGGGCCGGGCTGCCGCTCTCCAAGCTTATTGGTGCCCACCGCGACTCCATCCGCACGTACAACACTTCCGGTGGTTTCCTTTCCTCGCCGCTAGAGGAAGTGATCGAAAATGCGCTGGCCTCGAAGGAGCGGGGCATTGGCGGTATCAAGATCAAGGTGGGCCACCCGGATCACCAGGTGGATTACACCCGCGTCAAGGCGGTGCGCGAGGCCCTGGGCGATGATTTCCCGCTTATGGTTGATGCGAATCAGCAGTGGGATCGCCCCACCGCGAACCGCATGTGCGAGTGGCTGGAAGAATTCAACCTGGTGTGGATTGAGGAACCGCTGGATGCCTACGATTACGAAGGGCACGCGGAGCTTGCGCGGCGTTTCATCACCCCGATTGCTACCGGTGAGATGCTCGCTTCGGTGGCCGAACACGTCAAGCTCATCGAGAACCATTCCTGCGATTTCATCCAGCCGGACGCCCCGCGCGTGGGTGGCGTATCGGAATTCCTCAAGCTGACGAAGCTGGCCGAGCATGCCGGGCTGCAACTCGCCCCGCATTTCGCCATGGAGATCCACTCCCACCTGGCGGCCACCTACTCCTTGGAGCCGTGGGTGGAGCACTTCACCTGGCTGGATCCGCTCTTCAATGAGCATATGGAAATCAAGGACGGCCGCATGATCGTTTCTGACCGTCCCGGCCTGGGCGTGACACTTTCCGACCAGCTGCGCGCCTGGACGGTTAATACTTTCGAAGTAGGCCAGCGGCCCTAACGGGAACTTGCCCTCATAATTGATCGGCAACAATGGCCATGCCGATATGGGCAATGGTGATCTATGAGCCGAAAACTGGGGCGTGATTGGCGGCCGTACGCTGACAATCACGCCCCAGGGTGTACTAATTTTCGCTTCCTATAGCGAGGTTTTCTCTCCGATATTTATAGCCGACCATGTAGCCCACCACAAGGATAACCACGGCAAATTGCGTCCATGACGAATTCTGTATTACCAGCAGCGCTATTGCACTTGCCATATAGAATCCCGCGTGGAGGATTTCCGTGAGACCTTCCCGCCGCCGCCAAGAAAAACTCCACAATGCTAAGAGAACCAGCAGGACGGTCTCGAGAACAACCGGGATATCAGTCCATTCGCCCTGCTTGAGATTGGCAGCGAGAAAGATGAGGATTCCACCCCACATCCCTTCTGGGAATATGCGCCACCACATGACTCGCCTCCTTATCTCACGGCGCCTCAATTTTCACTTCGCTCAGAGTTACATCATCATCGACGCAACTGGTCGAAATTGTTGCCGAGAAGCGTATCTCACATTAGATACATTATTAACATACACTTCAGTCCAATATTTACGCAACAATTCAATTTGCGGGTGGGTGAAGATGGTGCTGAATATTTCCCGGGCCGCGGCGCGGGCAAGGAACACGGTGGCCGGCTGGCCCCGGGGTGGGCGGATTTTCCGCCCACCCCGGGCGTCGTCGTATTTAATGCGTGGTATTTAATACGCGGTATTTCATGCGTGCGTATTTATGCGCGCACCTCGCGTAGCAGCGCCGCGATTTTCTCCGAATCCTCCACGCTCAACGGCACCTGCGGGGCACGCATCAACGGCGAGCACTCCACCCCGCACAAACGCACCCCCTCCTTAATCGCAGCAATGAAAATATCACCGATCTCATACACCGCAGCCAAACGAGTAATCTTCCCCAACTCAACAGCCGCCCCCGCAACGTCTCCAGCCTCATAAGCCGCATGCATCGCCGCGAAAACCTCAGGGATAAGATTCGTCAAGCCAGAGAGCACCCCAGCCCCACCACACACCCGATTCCCAATGTAATACTCATCAAAACCAGAAAGCACCGCGAAATCCGCACGCACCTTCCGCACCTCACGAATCACCCGCCGCGTATGACTCTGCGTATCCACCGTATCCTTAAGCGCCACAATATTCGCGTGCCGGCCAGCCAACTCCGCCACCAACTCCGGACTCAAATCCGCACCCGTACGCTCCGGGAAGTTATAAAGCATCACCGGCAGCTGCGTCGCACCCGCAACCGCATCATAAAAATCAAGCGCCCGCCCGTACGAATGCCCGAAATAGAACGGCGGAAGAGCAACCACACCATCAACCCCGGCCGCCTCAGCTGCGGCGATATTCTCCAGCACCTCACCCAGCCGGGCCGCACTCACCCCGGCCAACACCTGGAAGCGCCCCGCGGCCTGCTTGACCGCAAACTTCAAGAACTCGGCCTTCTCCTCGGTGGCAAAGGAGAAAAACTCCCCGATCGAACCGAAGAAAAGCACCCCGTTGAGCCCGGACTCGGCAAGACGATCAATATGGGCAGCCATCGCCGGATAATCAATCGCACCCGAATCATCGATCAACGTGACCGACGGGCAATACACACCAGAAAACATTCCAACCCCTTGTCAGTGGCGCGCGGCCAGCTACCCCGAATGGGCAGCATGCCGCGGCAGCCGTTCATATCTCTATTATGGAACTAAGTTCCGCCTAATGGGACTGCGCAGGGCTTGCGCTACGTCACATTTCAGGAGTGCTCCGGCTAGTTTCGGACCCCGCACCGGGCAATTTTGCGCCCCCTTCGCACAGTTTCACCTAGCGCCGCGGACCGGGCCCGCTAGCACTCCACCACATTGACGGCGAGCCCGCCCTCCGAGGTCTCTTTATATTTGGAAAGCATATCCATCCCGGTTTGGCGCATAGTTTCCACCACGGTATCGAAGGAGACGGTGTGGGAGCCGTCGCCCCACAGCGCGATATAGGCCGCATTAATGGATTTGACTGCCGCCATGGCATTGCGTTCGATGCACGGGATTTGCACCAGACCGCCCACCGGATCGCAGGTGAGGCCGAGGGAGTGCTCCATAGCAATTTCCGCTGCGTTTTCCACCTGGGCCGGGGTGCCGCCCAGGGCCTCCGCGAAACCTGCGGCCGCCATCGCGGAGGCTGAACCAACCTCCCCTTGGCAGCCCACTTCCGCCCCGGCAATGGACGCATTCGTTTTAATAATGCCGCCGATGGCCGCCCCGGCCAGCAAGAAGTTATACATCCCCTCGCGGGTGGCACCGGGCACAAAACGTTCATAGTACGTGAGGACCGCGGGAACGACGCCGGCCGCGCCGTTCGTCGGCGCGGTGACAATCCGGTGGCCGGCCGCATTTTCTTCGTTGATGGCCAGGGCGAAAAGATTGACCCACCCGAGCGCTTCCAGCTGATCCGCACGGTGCCCCGCCGCGGTTTTTTCTTCCAGCTCGCGGGCCAGCCCGGGGGCGCGCCGCTTCACGCGCAGCCCGCCCGGAAGAGTGCCCTCCGTGGCAATACCGGCTTTAATGGCCTCGCCCATAACCGCGTGTACCCGATCCATATGAGCAATAACGGACCGGTGCGGGCGCAGCGCGGTTTCGTTAGCGAGCGCGAGTTCGGAGATGCGCATGCCCGTTTCGGAACAGAGCTCCAGCAGCCGGGCGGCGGTGAAAAATGGGTAGGGGACAGCGGTCTGGGCGGCGTCGGCCTGTTCTTCGGTGGCGAGTGGCGCCACCCGCGGTTCTGCCGGATCGCCCAGTTCTTCCATCACGAAACCGCCACCCACCGAATAATAGGTGTGTTCGGCAAGGAGCTCCTCGCCCGCCCAGGCGCGCAGCGTCAGCGCATTAACGTGGTAGGGCAAAATATCGCGGGGGCGGAAAATAATATCGCGTTCACGCACGAACGGTGTGGGGGCGAAACCGGGCACGGTGAGCGTCCCGGAGGTGTCGATAGCGGCTTCCATACCGTCCACCACCGCGATAGACACATTTTCCGGGCTGTAGCCGGATAGCCCCAGAAGCACCGCGCGGTCGGTATTATGCCCGCGTCCGGTGGCGGCCAGGGAACCGAAAAGATCCACGCGCAGGCTCGTGATGCGAGCGCCCGGCGCGCGGGCGGCCAGCAGCGTTGCGAAATGCAGCCCGGCGCGCATGGGTCCCACGGTATGCGACGACGACGGGCCTATCCCCACCCGGAACATATCGCAGACGCCCAGGGGATTCGCGCGGTTTTCCTCCTCCCCGGATTCCCCGGTGGTGGTTTCGCCGGCGAGGATAGCGGCCGGGAGGGCCGCGCGCGGGGTGGCGGTGGGACGTTCGCTGAGGGAGACCGGAAGGGTATGCGCGGCGTCGTCGAAATCGGGGTTGAGCCGTAAACGCGAGGTCATACATGTCCTTCCGGTTGCTGGTGACGCACCGTTTGTGATCATACGGCAAGCGGCCGGGAGCTGCGCGCCCCCGGCCACTTTTGTGCCGCGCCGCGGGTGCCGGCGCGATCACCGTTATGTTAATTATTACTTGTTACTTGCCTGCCGGGCCTTCCCAACCGGGGACCAGCTGGTTCGGGCAGGTCTGGAGGTACTGGGCGAAAGCATCGTGTTCGGCCTGGGTGACGGTCAGCCCGTAGGTGGCCTTCACGCCGATCTGGCGCGCCACATATTGGCAGGTGAAGTTCTTATTCGCGGGGACCCATTCGGCGGCGGAACGCCCGGCCTTCTCCTTGGCCTGGTCCGCGGAGACTGCCTGCATATTGCGCGGGTCGCTGGCGAAGGCGGCGCGCTGCTCGTCCGTGAACTGGTTGGCGCCCGAAGCCCAGGCGTTATCGAGGCTGACGATGCGGTCCACCACCACGGTCTTGGTTCCCGCTTCGGGCCGCGCGTAGTCAACCATATTCCCGGTGTAGCTATCCACCAGGGTGCCGTAGGCGATGCCGCACCCGGAGGTGCCGGGTTGCACGCCGACGTTCACGAGGTCGCGGCGCAGCACGTCCGTGTAGACGTTACATGCGTCTTCGTTTGCCTCGGCGGCATCGGGACCGAACTTCGCCGGATCGGCCTTGTCGGTGGCGGAAGGTTCGGCAACGGTCAGGGTACCGAGAAGTTCGGTTGCGCTTTGCGGGTGCGCCGGGTTGGGGATAACGGCCGGGAGCTTTTCCGGCGGGGTTTCCGAAGCGGCGGGAGTGACGACGGCGGAGCTAGCAGCCGGAGCTGCGGAGCTGGCCGCGGGAGCGGAGGTGGCTGCCGCCTCATCACTACTCTTGGTGCATGCCCCCATCATCCCCGCAAGAATCGCCAAGGACCCCATGGCGGCAACGCACTTCGCGAGCGAGGTGCGGGCGGTGGTGGATGCGCCGTGGCCGGCGCTGCCAAAACTAGTGCGTGGCATGACTTCCTTCTCTTTTCGTTCTCTTTCGGATAGATCAAAGTCGTACGGCGCCAAAACGCCGCGTGACAATGGTAGACGCGCTATCGCACGGATTCAAAAGTGGAACGCATGGTGAAATACCTGGTGGACGTGGTGGATGGGGCGCAGGGCGGTGGTGGTATCCTGCGGGCTGGTTTGCGCGGCGGGGTGGGCGCGTAGTGCGACGGCGCGGCGGAACCCGGCGCGAGGCTTGTATCGCGCGGTCTCCGCCTTGCCGGACCCGCGCGGGCAGGCATATATGTGTTTCGAGCTGTACTGCATCCGTAACACAATCGAAGTACAGCCGTGAAAACAAGGTGCCCCGCCCGGAGCCAGAAGTGATACTGGCCGGGCGGAGCACCTATTCGCAACACGTGGCATCACGCGCTGCCACCTAATGCCTACACGCCCTTACTTCACCGCATGCCGCGCGCGAGAACGACCGAAAGCCACCGCGCCGCCGGCCACCAGCAGCAGCGTAGCTGCACCGATAGCGCCGCTCATATCGCTTCCGGTTTCGGGGAGCTTCTGCGTGGGAGCCGCGTTCATCGCCACAGCTCGCTTTGCGGTAGTCGTTTTATTCCCTGCCGCGGAATGCTTCGCCGCGGGATTGCCGGAAGGCTGGGGCGACGACGGTGCATCAGGCGCCTGCCCCGGCTTCTGCTCCGGAGTTGGGGCCTGCTGACGGGCCAATTCCAGATCTCGCTGGGCGACCTGCAAGGCAAGGTTGGCCGCGGTCAGCTGCTGTTGTGCCTCCTCCTGGGCTTTCAACGCAACCTCTTCCGCTTCACGAGCCGCCTCGAGCGCGAGCGTCGCCTTACCGTGAGCTTCCTGGGCGCTTTGCAGTGCGCCTTCAGCGGCCCGTGCCTTCTCCGTAGCTAGCCGAACATCCCACTGCCGTTCGTCGTGCTCATTCGAAGCATTGGCCAGTCGGGTTAGCGTGGCCTGGCGTTCAGCGGCGGTGGCACGCGCAGCGTTGAGAGTGCGCAGCGCTTCCGCAGCCGCTTCACGCGCCTTATCCGCGACAGCCTTCGCACGAGCCGCCGCCTCCTTGGCAGCCTTCGCAGCGGCCTGCGCCGCGGTCATATCCTTTTCGGCCTTTGCGAGCCTCTCAGTAGCCTGTGCCCAGGTGGGTTCGAGCTCCGCGACGCGTTCCTTGAGCGCACTCACCTTCTTGGTAGCATCGCTGGCCGTCTTATTAGCTGCATCGCGCTTGCCCTCCGCTTCGCGTACCGGAGCTTCGGCTTGCTCAAGCGCTTTTTGCTGGGCGGCAACAGCGGCATTCATTTTCTCTTCCGCGGCTACCCGAGCCTCCTGCGCGGAGGCATATTCTTTCGCCACCGCCATTGCTTTTTTGCTAGTCTTTTCGGACTCCGCCTTCGCAGCCTCAAGCTCCTTAGCCCGCTGTTCCGCCGCGGTCGTCGCCAGCTGTACTTGCCGCTCCGCTTCTTCCTTTGCGGTTACGGCCTTCTGATGCTCATCTTTTTTCTGCCGCGTTTCTTCGCGCGCTGCTGCCAACTTTGCTTCAGCCTCTCGATGCGCCGCTTTCGCTTCTTCAAGAGCCTGCTGCTTTTGTGCAGTCACCTTCTCTGCGTCAGCAACTTTTTGCTTCATGGTAGCTAGAAGGTCCTTCACATCTTCCGGATCCATCTTTTCGAGATTTTTGAGCTGTTCGCGCTTCATCTTCTCGATCTTTTGCGCATCCGCTAGCGCAGCCTCGGCGTCTTTCTCGGCAGCTTGCTTTTCGGTCACCTGAACACTAAGAGGTCCCTCAGCCTGCTCAAGCTTCTTGGCCTCGGCGTCCAGTTCCGTCACCACACGCTCAGCTTCCGCCTTGGCCTTCTCCGCTTCAGTCGCGGCCTTCTTTGCCGCCTGATCCGCTTCAGTAGCAGTCACCATTGCGTCTTGTGCCTTGCTGGCCACCTCAGCGGCGGCATCCTTCTCCGCTTCCTTTTGCTTAACAGCTTCCTGAGCAGCGCGCACAGCATCCGATTCCTTGCGGACCTTCGCAACTTCAGCCGCGAGCACCTCATCGCGTTTGGCCTTCGCCTGTTCCAACTCCGCCTCGGCCTGCACAAGCGCTTCCAGCGCCGCGCTTTCCTGCTGCTTAAGCTGCGCTACTTCCTTGCCGAGCCGTTCCTTCTCCGAACGAGCCGCCGCATCCGCCTCGCGCGCCTTCGTTACCGCGTCACCGGCCGCCTGCGCAGCCGCGGCCTTTTCCTTAAGCTCAGCTTCTTTTCCGGCGACGCCGCCCGCGGCTTGCCGCGCGGCCACTTCCGCTTTCTCGTAGGCAATCTGCGCGGCGGCAGCTTGGTCGGCGGATTCTTGGGCTTTATCAGCCGCCTGCCGGAGCTGGCCCTTCGCAGCCTTCCCCGCCTCGCTCACCTGATCCGCTGCCTGCTGGGCGGCTTCTGCCGCTTTTGTGGCATCTGCGAACTGCTTTTCGCTCTGTGCCACGCCAGCTTCGGTTTGCGCTGCCGCAGCTTCCGCTTCCGCAGCCTTCTTTTTCGCTTCAGCGGAAGCTGCGGTGAGTCGATCAACGTCGGCTTGGCGCGCCGCCACTGTTTCTTGGGCAGCCGCCACGTTCTTTTCCGCTTCGGCAAGGCCGGGCGCGGGGCGCGCGGCGGTAGCCGCGCGGGCGTCGTCGTTATTCTGCACCGGCTGCGCAATGGCTGCGCCGGCCGGCAGCAGTGCCACCGCGACTCCCGCGGTGAGAGCGGCGGCGAGGGCTCGGTGAGTATGGGTCCTCATGGTCATCCTTTCGAGGAAATGCATCCGGGCGAGACTGGCCCTGTGCCAGCTCTGCTGTGTGATGCGATAAGTTAATGCGACAAAGTCCAGATTCGTCTTGAAATTAACTGGGATTTTCTCAGGAGTCTGAGCGCCGGCCGCGAGCGCGCATAGCCACCGCGGCACCTCCGGCCAGCAGTAGAAGCGTGGCCGCACCAATGGCGCCGCTGGTATCGCTGCCGGTGTCGGGGAGTTTTTGAGCGGTCGCCGCGCCCTTCGTCACGGGAGCTGCGCTGTTCGCCGCGGGTGCGCCCGTCGCTGTTGCCGCGCACGTGGCCGCGGGCGTGTTCTTCGCTGCCGGGGCCTGCTGGCGCGCGGCGGCGAGTTCCTGCTCAGCCGCATGCGCAGCCACGCGTGCCGCGCCGAGCCGCTGCTGCGCCTGTTCCTGCGCGGCTTGGGCCTGCCGCAATCCTTCCTGCGCGGCAGTCACCGCGGCGGCGGCTTTCTCCTGCGCGGCCCGCGCTTCTTCGGCTACTTCACCAGCAAGCCGCGCGGCCTCGGTGGCCTGCTGCAACCGAGCCGAACGCTCATCGTATTTTTGCGCCTCGGAGATCAAGCGTTCCAGCTCAGCCTGCTGGTGCGCGGCCGCTCGCTGCGCATTTTCCGCAGCTTTCACTTTCTCCGCTTCAGCGGTTCGCGCGGCTTCCAGCTGCGCGTTCGCGGTCTGCACACCCTGTTCGGCCCGAGTCATGGCCTCCCGAGCCGCCGCCAGCTCCCGCTTCGCCTCCGCGTGCTGGGCCGCCGCCTCCGCGTGGCGCGCCTCCAACCCGGCGGTCTTACCCTTCGCGCTGGCGAGCTGCATGGCCGCCTCCGTGTGACGCTCCTGCGCCGCATCCCGCTCCGTCTTGGCTTGCTGGGCCGCTTCCTTCGTACCGAACGTCGCCGCATCAACTTCCGCCTGCGTGGCCGCGAGCTTTTCCCGCGCTTCTCGCACGGCCTGCTCCGCCTGGCTGGCCTCCGTGGCCGCGTTCCGCGCCGCCTCCTCCTTGCGCTGGAGCTCCGCCTGCGCGCGGGTCTGAGCCTCGGCACGCTGCGCGGTCACCTCCCGCGCCTCCTGCAGCTGCTGCTCCGCCTTATTCTGTTCGACGACGGCGCCATCACGCTCCGCCTTCTTCGGATCACGCAGGTTGATCGCGGCATCGCGCTCCGTAACAGCTACCTCGTGATCCTGTTCGGCTTGGTGGTACTTTGCTTCTTTGGCTTCCGCGTCGGCTTGGAGCTGCTTGAGTTCCTGGCGCTGCTGCTCCAGGGAATTCCTAATGTCCTGGTTTTCTTTAGCAGCTTTCTCTAGCGTTTTCACCCACGCTTCACGGTCTTTAGCGTCGTTCTTTGCCTTCTCCCAGAGAGCCTTCGCCCGCTGCTTGGCATTCTCAAGCACCTTCACCTCAGCGGCCTTGGCCGTAACATTCTCCTCCAGCGGGGCAAGCTCAGCATCCAGCTTCTCTACCCGCGCCTGCGCCTGGGCCGCTACCCCCTCGGCCGCAGTTACCACCTGCTGAACCTTCTGCGCATCCTGGGCGGCATTCACGGCAGCCTCCTGCGCGCGCAGGGCTTCCTGGCGGGTAGTTTCACGCGCGGCAATCTTGCCTTCCGCGGCCTTGGTGGCGCCTGCCAGCTGGCTAGCGGCGTCGTCGATCTTCCCCTGTTCACCGCGAACGGCAGCATCGCGTGCCGCTTCGGCCTGGTGTAGATTCTCCTCCGCTTCAGCCAGCTTTGCCTTCGCGGCAGCTTCCGCGGCCCCTAGTTTTTCGACCTCCGCAGCCAGGCGAGTCTTATCGGCCTGGGCGCTGGCTTCGGCCGTTTCCGCGCGTGTGACAGCCTGCGCCGACGCCTCCACCGCGGCGGTTTTCTCCCGCAGCGTTTCCTGCTGGGTTTCATGATTCGCAGCGGCCTGCCGGGTGTGCTTGGCGGCGGCATCACGCTCGGCGGCAGCAGCCTCGGCTCGTGCCACGGAATCCTTCGCGTTTTCCTGTGCGGTGGGGAGTTGATTCTTCGCGGCGGTACCCGCTTCTTTGACCTCGTCGACGGCGCGCTGGGCGGCCAGTTTTTCAGCTTCGGCAGCACCGAGCTTTTCCGCGGCATTCTTCGAGGCCGTGGCAGCTGCCGCGGCGGCGGTTTCCGCTTCTTTCAAGGCGCGCTGCGCGGTCGCGGATTGCGCAGCGAGGCGATCCACCTCCGCCTGGTGCGTCTGGACCGCGGCACGGGCAGCCGCGACTTTCTGCTCCGCCTGGGCGATATTGGGTTGTGTTTGCGGCTTGGTGGCCGCGGCACTGGAGCCGGAGAGCGGCTGGGCCTGCGCGGCACCGGCCGGAACAAGGGCAACGGCCACCCCAGCGGTGAGGGCGGTCGCGAGGGCGCGGTGAGTGTGGGACCTCATCGTGTTCCTTTCAGGGAATTCGTCTAGGTGAGCCTGGCGCTCGGGCCAGATCGAGGAATGTACGGGGAATAGTTAAAGGCAGAAAATCAGGAGCGGACTTGGATTTTTCTGAGATTTCCTCAGGAGTGCTGCCCCGTGTCTACCACTGCGGGGCAGCACTCCTGATGCGGCGCGAAGCGCCACGTTACTTCTGTTATTTCAGTTATTTCGCCACGTGCCGGGCGCGCGAGCGACCCAGCACCACTGCCCCACCGGCCAGCAACAGGAGCGTGGCCACACCAATGGAACCGAGTGCTTCGCTGCCGGAGGCCGCCAGTGCCGGTTTCGCGGGTGCCTGGTGGCCAGCTGCGCTTTCAGGGCGAGCAGCCGGTGTTGCGGGGACCTTCGGCTGGGCCTGAGGTGCCGCGGGCTGCGCGGCGGGAGCTTCAGGCTTGGGTGCGGGCGCACCCGGCTTTGTGTCGGGCTTGGTATCCGGCTTAGCTTCCGGCTTGACCTCAGGTTTCACCTCGGGCTGGCCGGGTTTTACCTCCGGCGCACCAGGCTTAGTCTCCGGCGTGCCCGGCTGATCGGGTTGATCCGGCTTTTCCGGTTGTGGAGCGGGCTTCGTACCCGGCTGATCGGGCTTAGGCGCAGGCTTCACGCCCGGTACATCCGGTTTCGGCATATCCGGCTTCGGGGCCGGGGCCTGCTGCCGGGCGGCCGCAAGTTCTTGCTCAGCAGCGTGCAGGGCAACCGTCGCCGCACCCAGTTTCTTTTGCGCTTCGACCTGCGCGGCCTGCGCTTGCTGCGCTACTTCCCGCGCGGCGGTAACCGCCTGAGTTGCCTTGTTATGGGCCGCACGTGCCTCATCCGCCTTTTCACCGGCGAGCCGAGCCGCCTCAACAGCCCGCTGCAACGTGGCAGCGCGCTCATCGTACTTCTGCGCTTCGGCAATCAAGCGCTCCAGTTGAGCTTGCTGTTGCATGGCAGCCCGCTGCGCATTATCCAACGCCTGCGCGCTGGCTTTCTCAGCTTCCCGCGCAGTCTCCAGCTTCGTATTCGCGGCGCGCACACTCTCATCGGCCCGGGCCGCAGCATCGCGTGCTGCATTCGCATCCACCTTCGCCGCGGAGAGCTTCTTTTCCGCATCAGCCCAGCCCGGCTTCAATTTCTCTACCCGTCCCTTGAGCTCGGCAAGTTTCTTCACCGCATCCGCGTGCTGCTGCTCCGCGGTATCACGCGTGCCTTGCGCAGCCGTCACCTTTTCTTCCTGCGCTGCCTTGGTTTTCTCCGCCGCGGCAGTAGTTTCGGTTAGTTTCTGCTGGGCGTTTTGCAGATCGGTGGCTGCTTGCGTTGCCGCTGCCTCCGCTTGCTGCGCAGCGGTTTTCGCCTGCTCAGCCGCGGCCTTCTTGGTAGCGACATCAGCGTTAAGATCCGTGGCCGACTTCTGCGCTTCGGTCAGTTTCTTTTCAGCATTATCCTTTTTCACCAGGGCGCCAGCGCGCTCTTCTCGCTTCTTCTCATGCTTGGTAAGCGCAGCGTCACGTTCAGCAGCTAAGGTTTCGTATGCCACCTTAGCCTCGGTGTGTGTCTTCTTCTTTTCAGCCACCGTAGCTTCCAGTTTTTTCAGCTCGGCACGATGCTCTGCAAGGCGATCTTGCAACATCTTCTTCGCCTGATTCGGGGCAGTCTGGAGCGCGAACTCAACCTGTTTGATTTCCTGTTGTTTCGCCGTCACTTTACCTTGAGCGTTATCAAGCTCCTTTTTCGCATTATCCATAGGAGTCTTGAGCTTCTCCGCGGCTGCTACCTTCTGCTCCGCTGCCTTCTCCAGCTCGTTGAGTTCGGCACCCAGCCGTGCTTCTTCCCGCTTAGCCTCATCAGCCGCAGCCCGCGCTTTTTGCTGGGCTTCGTTAGCGGCCTGCAGCTTCCCTTCAGCGACCTGCTGCTCTTTCTCGGCGCGCTGCGCTTCTTGTTGCGCAGCGTCACGCTCCGCGGCCCTCTGCTCGGCAAGCCGCTGCGCATCATTCACCGCTCCGGTTTCAGCATCAACCTTCGCGCGATCATTCTGGAGCGCCTCATCGCGCTCCGCTTCGGCCTGGCGCAGTTTCTCCTGCGCCTCGGCAAGCTTCGTTTGGGCGGCCTTTTCTGCCTCCGCGAGATCCTTGACCTCCTGCTCCAAGCGCTTCTCATCCGCCTTGGCAGCAGCTTCAACTTCCTCAGCCTTGGTCAAAGCTTGAGTGGCAACTTCCACCGCCCCGGCCTTCTGCTGCGCCAGCTTCTGCTGTTCCCCGAGTTTCTCCGTTGCCCGCCCCAGCTCGGCGGTCGCTTCATCATGCTTCGTTTTTGCGGCGGCAGCACGCTCGGCAGAATCCTGCGCCTGAGCCCCCGCTTCCTGCAGCTGATTCTTGGCTGCCTCACCCGCTTCTTTCACCTCATCAACGGCGCGCTGCGCGGCATCGCGCTCTTTCTGAGCCGCACCGAGTTTCTCGGCGGCTTCTTGGGCGGCAGTAGCAGCTGTGGCCGCGGCGTTTTCCGCCTTCTTGAGGTCATCCTGCGCGGTGGAATTCTTCTTGGTGACCTGTTCGAGTTCCGCCTGGCGATTCTGGACTTCAGCCTGCGCCTCGGCCACGTTCCGTTCGGCTTCCTCCACGCTGAGCATCGGGCGCGCGGCATCGACCACGGGAGCGTCGCCCGCCCCGGAAACCGGCTGGGCCTGCGCGGCGCCGGCCGGAACAAGTGCAACGGCTACCCCGGCGGTGAGAGCGGTAGCGACGACGCGGTGAGTCTGGGACCTCATCGTTATCCTTTCAAGGAATATACATCTAGGTGAGAGTGGCACCCTTTGCCAGGGCCACGATTTTACGGGTAATAGTTAAGGGCAGAAAAGCCAGATTCGGCTTGGAATTTTCTGGGATTTTCTCGGGAATCCTGCCGCATTTTCACCACCCCACGCCCGCAATCCCCGTAAATAAGCGGATAATTGGTTAATTGCCATTATTTGCTCATTTCCACATTATTACCCATTCAACTTACGACCGGGCCTTCCGGCCCATGCCACACCACCCCTCGCCAATCCGTTTTGTGGCGCAGATTACTTTTAAGTCATAGACTGGCGTGATGAGGGTTCGCGTGTAGGCCGGGTGGCGCCCCGCTGCTGCGGCGTCGTACCTAAAACCCACGCCGGTACGCACACCCACATGGAGGAGGCAACCATGAAACGTTTGGCGCTTGTAACAGTCACCTGCGCCGCGGCGCTGATATTCGGCGCATGTTCGGGCAGCGCCACGCAATCCGCGCCACCGAACGCCGCGAGCGCACCCGCACATGCCCCCGCGAGCGCGGATTCGCCCTCCCGCTGCGCGCCCGCGGAAATGGACACCACCCTGGGCGATAGCGACGGGGCGGCCGGGCATCGGTATTACGTGTTGCGGGTGGAAAATACCGGCAAGGTACCGTGCTTCATTCCGGCACAGCTCGAGGTAACACCCATCAGCGCCAACGGGAATATGTTCACCGAGCCGGCGCCGGCGAACAGCGCGACCGGGGCGGATGTGGTGCTTGAGCCGGGCGAGCGGATCGCAATGGAGGTGGACACCATCAATCCCGGGATTGTGTGCCCGGAGAAAACCGTGTGGGAACTCAATCTCGCGGTGGGGTACACGGGTACCAGCATCCATTCCGTTTCTCACGGGGAGCAGATGAATTCGTGTTCGTCCGGGGAGGCCACGGTGAAGGTTGGGGATTTTGAGGTGGAGTAGGCGCCGAACTACTCGGCAACCTCGGAGAGTGGATGTTCGGTTCCCCCGCCCGCCTCAATCTGTTCCATCGCATCAAGCAGGCGCCGAGCATTTCGCGGCGAGCGCATGAGGTAGACCGTTTCACGCAGGGAGGTGTACTCGTCCAGCGATAGGATAACCGCAGGTTCCTGGCCGCTCCGGGTAATAATCACCGGTTCACAGTCATCAACCACGGACTGCAAAACGTCCGCGTAGTTCTTCAGCGAGTCTGAATACGTCATTGTTTTCATTGCGCACCCCCGGATATATCAGTGCTATCTACCCATAGAATAACAACTGTGCAGTGTTGCACAATCCGGGCACCGCGCCCGGCGATCCGCGAAGGAGAACCCCATGAAACGATTTACTCCCGCAGCCCTGGCCCTCGCGAGCGCCTTCGCGCTAACGCTTGCCGGATGCACGAATTCTGGCGGTTCGGCCGCATCACCCGATTCCAGCGCGGCGGCCACACCCTCCACAGACCACGCCCCCGCACCGGAGTTCGCGGCGCTGGCCAGCTCAAACCTGGCGCTCCCCGATTACCTCGCGCGGGCGATCCGCGACGGCGACGGCACCTACCCCGGGAAAGAACCCGCCCAGGTCACCGTGCCCTTCACCAACGGCACCACACTCCTCTACGACACCGAGCGCGGCACCCCCGCGCGCGAGCCCGTCACCGCGGGCGCCACCCCGAGCGGAAACCTCTTCGAAATCCGGATGGACGATCTAGGCTCCACCACCCTTGGCGGGGTACCCGTGCGCGGCGTGATTTTTACGAGCAGTATCCGCCACGCAGAACCTGAAGAAGCGCCGGGAACTCCGTCGGTCACCTTCGCGTGGTACGACGGCGCCAACCGGCCCATCGCCCAGATCATGCCCGAAGATTACCGGCACGGCAGCGCGCATGCTCCCCGAATCGAAGTGACGGATATACAGCCAGATCAGATCTCCCTGAGCTGGGCGCCGCTGGATAGTTTTGGTGGGCAGGCCAGCGTACGCGGACGTTTCACGTGGAACGGACACGAGTGGCTCCAGGATCAGGTCGAGTACACGCTGGCCGATGGCAGCGTCGTCGTGCAACCGAAAAATACCGAGCTGGAAGCGCTGGCAACTGCGGAGAAAGCACAGGAGGCCGGGATGCCCGCCGAGCTGGCCGGGCGTGTATTCGCGGCGGATACTCGGATTGCCGGGTGTTCACTGCGCGGGCCGGATTCGATCACGTACTTCCCCTACGCTTCCTTTATTGCGGATAACCGGGCGGATGCGGCGGCGGGCGCCGCGGATACAGGACGCGAACGCGGGCGCTCCGGGTACTGGATCGGAGAGCCCGCGGAAACCACACCGGCAAAGGCCACCGATATTCTGTGTGCGCTGGAGGGAAATGAGTTCGCCATTCTGGGCGGCAACCGCCGCGAGGCCGCGCAGCTGGTTCCCGAGACTCCGACCAAGCGTTTCGATTCCTACCTGGTGTTGGAGGGCAACCCGACCGGTGAGGCGCGGTTGAAGGAAATCGTTGCTGCGGAGAATGAATCATGAGCGCATACACTGCACGCGCTACCCGCGAGGACGGCTGGTGGGTAGTCGAGGTGGACGAAGTTCCCGGGCTCTTTACCCAAAGCCAAAACCCGGAGGATATTCCGGATTTGGTGCGTGATGCCCTTGCGCTCTTCCCCGAAGCGGAACGGAATCCGGCTAGCGCCCACGTTCGCGTTATCATGCCGGACTGAGCCAGCCCGCGGCAGACATGGCGAAGGCCGGGGGTCCACGCTCCCCCGGCCTTCTCACGACTCTCGCGCTAGAACCGAGGATGGAATGGGAACCATCCGGGTTCATCTTGGCTGCGACTGAGCCTGTCCCCGGGAGATAACCAGTCTCCCGGCAGCGGAACGGGTCCACGCCTCCCGTTGCTTTCCGCTGACATGTTCTATATAACCGGAGCTTCCCTAAAATACCATGCACCGAGGCTGGAATTTTCCTGGGAATCTGAGACCGTTTCACCACGCTTTCCGAAGCTGGATACAATAGCCGGTGTTTGTGACATGCCGTGCGGGATCCGTACATCCGGCCCCACACCCGGCCCACAAAAGTAGCGTTCCAAAGAAGGGAAGAGCCGTGCCGCATATGAACGTCGAGTCTTTCAACCTCGACCACCGGAAAGTTTCCGCACCCTACGTGCGGGTTGCCGATATCAAACGCCTGCCGCACGGGGACGTCCTCACCAAATACGACATTCGCTTCTGCCAGCCCAATAAAGAGCATCTGACCATGCCGGTCATTCACTCCATCGAGCATTCCTTCGCTGAATACTCGCGCAATCACAGCGACGCCGTGGTCGATTTTTCCCCGATGGGCTGCCAAACCGGCTTCTACCTGCTGCTCGCCGCAGAACCGGACGTACCCGGCACCTGCGAGCTGGTGGAACAAACCTTCCGCGATATCCTGGCCGCCACCGAAGTCCCGGCCGCGAACGAAGTCCAGTGCGGCTGGGGTGCCAACCACAATCTCAAGGCCGCCCAAGAAGCGGTGGCCGCCATGCTGGCCGGGCGCGCGACCTGGGAGCAGGTGATGGCCAAGTGAGCCGCGCCTGCGCCCTCGCCCCCGGCGGCACCCGGCTGCGCGCCCTCATCATCGCAGCTCAAGACGAAGAAATCGTGCCGGTCCTCGCGGCCCTACGCGCCGAACCTTTCTGCGCCACCACCCCGGCCACCGCCGAATCCCTCCAGTCCATCTTCCCCACCGAGCTGCGCGGCGCATCCGGCGTGAACGTCCCCACGAACCTCGGTCCGGTTCTCTGCCTGCGCACCGGCATTGGCCTGGTCGCCACCGCGAGCGCACTCGGCTGGGCGCTGGCCCGCTACCGCCCCGAGGTCATCATCTCGGCCGGGTCCGCCGGCGGCCTGGCTGCCGATATCCGGGTGGGCGACGTCGTTGCCGGAACCCGCTACCGCTACGGACGCGCGGACGCAACCGTCTTCGGCTACGCACCCGGGCAGGTCCCCGGTGCACCCGAGTATTTCGAAGGCGACGCAACCCTCCTCGCCGCGGTCCCGGAGAATGCGCGCCGCGGCGAAGTCCTCTCCTCCGATGCCTTTGTCACGGCCGCGAATGTAGAGGATACCCGCACCCGTTTCCCGGACGCACTGCTCACCGATATGGAATCGACCGCCGCCGCGCATACCGCCGCGCTCGCGGGCATTCCTTTTATCACGATCCGTTCCGCCTCGGATCTATGCGGCCCGCAGGCCGGGATCGACTATCACATCGGCATCGACGAAGCCGCCGACCTTTCCGCGCGCGCGGTCACGGCCACCCTCGCGCGCCTGGCGGAAACTTCGCCGTGGCACGGCACCGCGAGTGGATCACGCACCCGCAGCCTGCCGCCGCGTTTTTCACACCTCGCACTCGAGGCCGCGATTCTCTATGTTTTCGGCCGTGTTCACGCCACTGAGGGCGACGACGCCGCAGCGCCCGCCGCCTCACTTGATGCGGAAATGGTTGCGGATGTGCGCAGGGCGCTCGGGGATTGCGCCCTGGACGCGGACGAGGTGCTCGCCTGCATCGCCCGGGCCCAGCGCGCTATTGCGGCCGATCCGCAGCTCACCCTCACGGCAAAGCAGTACGACGCCGAACGCCTGGCCGTCACGGAACAGGCAGGCGCGGAATCCGGGCGCGGGAAACTGACCTGGCCACCCACCTCGCAAACCGTAATCAAGCGTTTTTCCGGGTATTGGAACGAGGCGCTCCAGGCGGTCGGGCTCTCCGTGAGCAGCGGGCGCAAACGCGGTGCCTTGAAATTCACCACCCAGGATTATGTAGATGCGTTGCGCAGCCACGCTATCGCGGCGCGGCGCAACGGCAAGAACGTCAGCTACAACGGGTACGTGGAGTGGCTGGCCGATTCGGGCAACCAGGGCACCTACCCCTCCGGGGCCGCGATTCGCCAGCGCTTTGGCTCATGGTCCGCGGCGCTGGCCGAAGCGGGAATTAGCTAGCCGAAACAGGGCTGAGCTAGCCCGGCGCTGCGCGCCTAGTACACCGCGCCTAGTACACCTCGGTGGCGCCGATCTGGTCGAGCATCCACGCCACCTCTTCGGCGCGCTCCCGCCAGGCGTCATAACGCCCGGTTTTCCCGGCGTGCCCGGCCACCATCTCGATGCGTTCCAAGATGGGGCGGTCCGGGCTGGGCTTGGTTTTCTCGCGCAGCACCTGGACCCACTTCGTGGGCTCCACGTAGAGCACCCGAATATCGTTGAGAGACGTGGTGGCCAACACCGCCGGGTAACGCACGCCTTCGCGCACATTCTCCACCGGGCTGTAGTCCTTCATATAGGCATACACCTCCGGAGAAGCCACCGGGTTACCCCATTCTTCCCACTCGCCCACCGTCAGCGGGAGCTCCGGTTTAAGAATGGTGGTCAGCGCATCCACGAAGGGCACCGCGGCATGCACGGCTCGGAAAAGCTCGGGGGCCTGGTTGATCGCCGCACCGATCAGCAGGCCACCGGCGCTGCCACCTTCCGCCACCAGGCGATCAGGTGCCACCCAGCCGGAGTCGATAAGCCACCGCGCCGAATCCACGAAATCATTAAATGTGTTTTTCTTGCGGAGGAGTTTTCCGTCGTCGTACCACCGGCGCCCCAGTTCACCGCCGCCGCGGATATGCGACCACCCGATAACGACGCCGCGGTCGAGCAAGCTCAAACGGTAAATAGAGAAATAGGGCTCGTTCGACACTTCGTAACTGCCGTAACCGTAGAGGTAGCCGGGATTGGTGCCATCCGGGTGGATATCGGCACGGCGCACCACCGTGAGGGGGATCTCCACACCATCGCGGGCGGTCACCCATACCGCATCCTGGGTGTACAGCGAGGGGTCATAACCCGGGATATCAAGAGTGCGCAGCACCTCAATATCACCGGTGCGCGGGTCGAAGGCCTTTTGGGTGGGCGGCTCCAGGATGGACTGCTCCGTGAAGACCACCCGCGAAGTGAACCAATTGCCCTCCGGGTAGGTTTCCACGAAGCTTCCCTCACCGGTGGGGATAGCCACCGGGGCACACCAGCCGTGGTTGGGACGTGCCGCGGCCGGTTGGGCGGGCGCCGTGGTGGCGGCGTCGTTCCCCGAAACCGCGCGGGCATCTGCACTGACCGTTGCCAACGGGGCCGAACCGATAGCGCTGGCGGCAGAAAGTGGACGTTCGCGGCGCATAACCCGCAACTGCGTTTGGCCTTCGGAACGCATCGAAATAACGGCGTGGCCGGCGTAGGCCTCCACGTAATCGACGCGCTCACCCTCCGCGGGCACGAAAATGGGATCCCACTCTTCCGGGGTGGAGGTGCGCAGCGGCGCGGAAGCCACCTCGAAATCGGGGCGGTTGGCGTTATGGACGATAAGGACCTGATCGCCGGCGGGCTCCGCGGTGTATTCCAAACCCTCGCGGCGCTCCAAGACCTTGACGCGCTGCTCGATATTCTCTGTGGAAATAAAACGCACATCCGAGGAGGTCACCGAAGCGGAGCGAATAATAATCCACTTGCCGTTGCGGGACTGTTCGTGATCAACGGAGAAACGCTCGTCGTTTTCCTGGAAGAGGACCGTGTCATTAAAATCACCGATGCGGTGGAGGTTGACCTGCCACTGACGCCAGGAATCATCAACGCGCGAGTAGGCAACCGCGCTGGAATCGGCCATCCAGGCTAGGCCGTAGCCAATATCGCGCACGGAATCATCAACGATCTGGCCGGTTTCGATATCGAAAATGCGCAGGGTGAAATGCTCATCGCCCGTGAAATCCACGCTCATGGCGCCGAGCTTGCCATCCGGCGAGGGCATGAATCCGCCGCAGAGGAAGAATTCTTCCCCGAGGGCGAGCTCGTTACCGTCCCACACCGGGAATTCCGGGAAAGAGGTGTTCAGGTCCGGGCGGGCGGCTCCGCGGGCCGGGGTGCGGAACATCGCCGGGTACTGCCGATCCTGGAAAGTGCGCCGGTAGTACCACCAGTCTCCCACCCGGTAAGGAAGGGCGCGGTCAGCCTCCTTGGTGCGCGCCTTGAATTCGGCCACGAGGTTATCGCGCAGGTCGCTCAGACCCGCGGTTTGCTCCCGGAAATAGGCGTTTTCGGCGTTGAGAAGCGCGCGGACATCCGGATCGGATTTATCACGCAGCCACTCGTAATTATCCACATAGGTGTCGCCGTGGAAAGTGCGTTCGGTAGGGATTTTCTTCGCGATCGGGCCGATAGTCATGGAGGGATTCTACTGGACAGGAGGTGATTGGTGCGCGTGGGCGTGCGCTGTTGCACGGCACCGTGCGCGCGGGTGTGTGGTACGACGGCGCAGCCGCCGGCTAGCGCGGACGTCGTCACGTTAGCGGGCAGAAGGGAGCGGGCGGAAGGGAGCGAGAATCTCACAAACCTCAGCAGTCACACCAGCATCTGGGGATGGAGCATGTGTTGTCCGGGCTGTACTTCGCGTGTACGACATTTGCAGTACAGCCCGGAAAAACACCCCGCCCCGCCGGCTAGGGCACCTGGGCGCCGAGGGGATGGGCCACAGGATGCAAATTGGGGAACATCGGGATCTTGTAGTGCAAGCCCAGAACAGAAAACGGGCCACAATGGTGTGTAGATTTGCATCCTGTTGCGGGCCAGTTGAGGTTTACAGACCTATAGGGCCCACAACCGGGGCCTATAGGCCAAAAAATGAGGACCAGCCCTGGACTACTCCAAGGAGCAGCGGTACCGGTCTTGGTGAGATAACTTTACCGGATCATCAAGAAAACGCGAGCCTGCTTGGATTCTAGTCAGAATCTACTCACGCCAGGGCGGCTTTGAGCAGGTCGCGGGCCGTTGAATGGCTTTCTTCGCTGCCGGTTTTCCGGCTTCCGAACGGAACTACGCGCGGTTAGCCGCGGCGGGAGAATTCACGGGAACGGGCGACGGCGAGGGAATCGACCAGCTCGTTGGCGGCATCACCAGCGTGGCCTTTGACCCACTCCACTTCGGTGCGGCCGGTGCGGGACTCGTACAGCGTGAGGAGGCGCTCGACGAGATCACGATTCTTCACCGGCTTCCCGTCCGCCTTCTTCCAGCCCTTCGCGCGCCAACCGCGCGCCCATTTCGTCATGACATTAATGACGTACTGCGAATCCGCGCGGATAAGCAACGGCGCTTGGGTACCGTGCTGAGCCGCCACATATTCCAGACCCTCGATGAGCGCCGTCAGCTCCATAATATTATTCGTGGTGCGGGCCGCTCCTCCGCTATCCCGCGCCCCGCTGAGCTGCTCAACCCAGGCCCAACCACCCGGTCCCGGATTCCCCGAGCACGCCCCATCGGTGGCAAGCACCGCGGCAAAACCCGGGCGCGGGCTGCCGACCGGGCTACCGCTCCCGGCCGCCTGGGCCGGAGCGGGGCTGGCTGCGGCGGCGTCGTACCCCTCATCTTCATCCATGCCCGCGAGCGGCAGCAGACCCTGCACCTCGTTATTCACAGCCTCCGCGGTGGCTGTGCCGCCCGCATCAGTATCCACAACCGCGCGCAGCAAGCGTTCGGAATCCGCGTGCCACAACACCCCGCTTTCGCGCCCCTCATCAGCTAAACCGTGGCGGGAAGCGAGCGGGGACGGCGCGGCGCCGTCGGCCAAACCTAAACGTTCGAGGGCGGCGAGGGTAGTGAAAGTATCCGTGCCGCAACGTTCGGCCAATTCAGCGGTTGTTAACCAGGTTGTCATAGCTTTAGGGTAGCGTGCCGGGCGGTGCGACCACGCATCCCGGGGATTCCGCGCAGTTATCCACAGGGCGTGGCCGCGGGCGCGCAAGGCCACCGGCCCTGTGCATACGCGCACGAAAACCGTTCCTGCCCGGTACCCTTGTACTAGGGAACCCTGTTCGGACCCAGAATAAGGAGAATAATGCTCAACCTAGCTGAATATCGCGACGCCCTGAAGCTCGACGACGAGTGGCCCGCGCCCGCCCCCTCGAAGCGCACCGACCGGGAACTTTTTGAGATTGCCTTCGGCGGTCTGGATGGCGACCTGGCGAAAATGACCGACCGGGAGCTGTTCACCGAACTCAACCACCGCCTCATCCAGCGTGATCCTGAAGAAGTTAATGAGGATGTGTCACGCGCGATTGACGTGCTGCTCTACCGGCTTTCCGGCTACCTCGGCCGCACCGAGGCACGCCACCTGGCTCGTATTTCTGACATGATGCCGGAATCGGAATACCCCGCTCGGGATAAGACGGTCATCTGGCGCGGGGATGCGCGGGAACTCGTGGTGGACGCGGTGGTCAATGGGGCGCGCCCGAACCTGCTGGGCTATCGTGATTACAATAAGCCCTCTATTGACCAGGCGATTCACGGCCAGGCCGGCCCGTGGCTGCGCAATGATTGCGCCACCCTGTACTCGATGTCGAATCGCGAACTGGAACCGGGCGAAGCGGCGCTGACCCGCGGGTATCGCCTGCCGGCACGCTACGTGCTCCACACCCTGCCGCCCACGGTGGAAGGTGAGGTGACGGATGCGGATCGCGCGGCGCTGGCCAGCTGCTACACCCGCTGCCTGGATCTGGCTTCGGAGAAGGGCGATATTACCTCGGTGTCCTTCTGCTCGCTGGCCACCGGCCATTCGCATTTCCCCTTCGCGGAAGCCACCCGGATTGCGTTGGATACCGTGGCGCAGTGGCTGCACCAGAATCCGCGCTCGAATGTGAATCTGGTGGTCTTTGATATCTTCGCTGATGAAGATGCGGAACATTTCGTGCGCACGATTGAGCGCTGGGTGGAGGAATAATGAGCCAGGGAACTCCTGACTCCGTGGATCGCGGCCAATCTGGGTTCCAGGGTCAGTACGGTGCGCCCGCAGCGGCGGGTTCGGATGCGGGCGTGGGCCCTGATCCGAGCGTCGGTGCGGCCGGGGGCGCTGCTCCCAGTGCGGGCACCGGTGCTGACCCAGCCGGCCCGGCGTGGCCGCCTTCCGCACCTCCCGCGGTTCCTGCTGGGGAACAAGAACAGCACCCCAGCAGCCGCGGCTTCTGGGTGATGATCACCGTGCTGGCGATTATTGCCCTGGTGGTTTTCGCGGTGCTGCTCACCCTCGGCTCGTCCAACGGGCGTTTCGGGGGCAGCGCAGCGCCGCACCCCACCGCTACCGCCACCGCACCGGCCACGCCTGGAGCAGGCGCGCCGGGCCAGGGCGGATCGGGCCAGGGCGCGCCGGGAACCATCCCGAATACCGCGCCCGGCCCCGTCGAAACACGCTATACCCAGCTCGCCACGGATCGCGGCTGGGTTGCCGGTCAGGATTACATTCCCACTCAGCCCGATGAGATTCGCACCCAGCTCCAGGCTCTGCCGCAGCTGGAGCCGTCCTCCGGGCAAACCGCAGGGGATCCCAAGGCCCCTGTGCACGTCACGATCTACTCTGATTACGCGTGCAGTTTCTGCAATAAACTCCACGCGGAATCCGTCCCGCAGCTCCTGGAACTGGCCAAGAAGGGCGATATTTACTTGGCTTACGTGCAGGTCCCGATTTTCAAGGACACCGTGTCCAGTGATCGCGCAGCCGCCGCCGCGCACGCGGCCGGATTGCAGGGAAAGTTCTGGGAATACTCGGCTCTTCTTTTCGACGGCGCAGCTGCCGCCGGCCACGACCCTGACAAGGCCGCGTCAATGTTCTCCGATGAAAACCTCGATGCTTTCGCCAGCCAGGCAGGCTTGGATGTGGAGGCTTTCCGGGCTGCGCGTGACAGCTCCGAAACCACCAGCTTTATTGCCGCCCAGGAATCTTTAGGCCTAGAAACCCTGGGGCTGCGCGGTACCCCGGCGATTATTATCAACGGCACCGCGAGCACCGGCTACCAGCCACTCTCCGCGATCACCAACACGATTGAGCTGGAAAAGGCGCTCGTGGACTCGGCGGGTTAAAGATCCTAGGCAAGCTACACTCAACGAAGATCAACAGATAGAAAGCGGAGTATCCGTGGTACGTGCCCGACGCTAAAACCTCCCCATCCGGTGAGGCTGCGCCCCAGAAACACTTGAGGTGTCTCGGTTCATAACCGCGGCACTCTTTTGGGCACCTTATATACAGATATTTCGGGTAGTCCTGTTATTCCAACGCCCTATTACCGAGTATCGCTTTTCATGTCCTGCGAGCTTGGCCTCTCCGGTATGCACATCCCCTATGGCAGTCTTTGCATATTTTGGAGGTAAGCGTTCATGGATACCCCTCTCCTCGAAGCTATCGAGGTAGAAAAAATCTACCCGAAGAAATCAACACCGGCCCTGACCGGCGTCAATCTTGCCCTCTACCCGGGCGAATTAGTTGCCGTTATCGGCCATAACGGAGCGGGAAAATCCACACTCTTCGATATCCTTGGTGGGCTTATGAAACCCACCCGCGGCACGGTCACTAATTCCGTAGCCGAAAGCGCTATCGGCTGGTGCCCGCAGCGCGAGATTATCGACTGGTCCCTGACCGTGGCGCAAAACATCCTCGTGGGCCTTGATCTGCGGGGTAACCGTTGGCATCGCCGTGCCGAAATTGAAAGCATCGCCGCAGTTCTGGGCCTTTCGCGTTTCCTTGACCGCACCGCGGAAACCCTTTCCGGCGGGGAATTACGCCGCACCCAAATCGCCCGCGCGATTATCGGCGAGCCCCGCCTCATGATTCTGGACGAGCCAACCACCGGCCTGGATCCCACCGGCATTGACACCGTGTTCAGCTACTTGCACTCCCGGGTGGAAGAAGGGCGCACCGTGCTGGTCAGCACCCACGAAACATCCAAGTTTTCCGAGTATTGCACCCGGGTTATTGCTCTGCGCGCCGGGCGCATTATCGCTGATATGCCCGCAGGGCAGTTTATGGCTCATTGCCCTGGCAGCACCGACCTGTGGGAAGCCCTCAAGGCGTTCGAGGCCCTCGAATCACCCATGAATCCGGAAGCCGCTGCAGCCACAGAAGCAGAAGAAGGAACCCCGCTCCCATGAAAAAATCACTTATTCTCACTAAGTACCATATTGCTTCCCTATGGAATTGGCGCGGCGTCTACCTCGGCCGCATCGTCGAACCGCTGGCATATTTCGTATTCCTGGTTGTCGGTATTTCCGGGATGCTCGACAGCGCGCAGAGCCGTAACTACCTCAGCTACGCCTTCACCGGCATCGTCTGCCTTCTGGCGTTCCGCGCTTTCGGCTACGCCACCTCCGATATCTCCAATGACCGCAAATGGGGGGTGTACGCGATTTTCATGATGCAGGGCGGGAAGGTGTGGGGCTATCTCGTGTCGATTATCGCGGTGGCATCCCTTGTTTTCCTTGTCCAATTCACAGCGGTAGCCTTCGCCTACCTGGGCATATCTGTTGCGAGCGGATCCGGCGTGGACGGTGCCGCTCTTGTGACGGGGCTGCTCATTGCGTTTCTGGTTGTGTGGGGCTGGGTGAGCCTGGGCGCCGCGGTAGGCGCCCAGGTCAATAGTTACGCGGCGCGCGATATGCTCTCCACTTTCACCACGCTGCCGGTGGTGCTCTCCGCCCCGCTTTTTTACGAGCTCAGCTCCGCGCCCACGTACCTCCAGGTCATCGCGCGCTGCAACCCGCTCACGTATCACGTGCAGTGGATGCGCGCCCCGGCAGCTGCGGATTTCGTGTACGCGCTACTCTGGGTTGGAACGACGACGGCGCTAGCCCGCTACGCCCTCAGCCGCGCAGATAGGCTCAGCTCCGAGCGCTAACCTCCCCGGCCTGGCGGCGCGGGGCTTTCATGAATACTTCACAGGGTATGTGCAAAACTCGTAACCTCGCCTCACACCTCCGGCGCATCGACGGCCTGCCACATCTCCCACAGCCGGGCGTATTCCCCGCCGCGCGCCACCAGCTCATCGTGGCTGCCCAGTTCAGCAACCCGCCCGTCGATCATGACGGCCACCCGGTCCGCGGAATGGGCACTGTAGAGGCGATGCGCGATGGAAATAACGGTGCGCCCTTCCAGCACCCGTGCCAGGGCGCGCTCTGCCGAACGCGCCGCATTCGGATCCAACATTGCGGTGGCCTCATCCAAAATAAGGATCTGCGGGTCCAGCACAATAATGCGCGCCAGCGCTAGCTGCTGGGCCTGCGCGGGAGAAAGTTCCCGCGCCCCACCGGCCAGGCGCTCCTCCAGCGGCAGATCCAGTTCCACGGCCGCGAGCGCGGCCCGCATCTCCTCCTCGCTGGCATCCGCGCGGGCCATGCGTAGGTTATCGGCCACCGTTCCCACGAATACATGATGTTCCTGCGTCACCAGCGACACCGTGGAATGCAGGTGATCCTCACGGATCCGAACAGCATCCGCCCCGCCAATCCGCACGGTTCCGGATTCGGGCCGGTTAATACCGGCAATCAACCGGGCCAGCGTTGATTTACCCGCCCCGGAGGGCCCCACGATAGCCAGATGCTCCCCGCTGCGCACCTCCAGATCCACGCCCTTGAGCGCGTAGGCGCGTGGCTCGCTCGGCCCGGCGTCGTCGTG
Organism: Actinotignum sp. UMB0459; assembly: GCF_051905915.1. Taxonomy (NCBI): domain Bacteria; kingdom Bacillati; phylum Actinomycetota; class Actinomycetes; order Actinomycetales; family Actinomycetaceae; genus Actinotignum; species Actinotignum sp. UMB0459. The sequence goes on from NZ_JBQAIK010000014.1 coordinate 213,951, forward strand.
CTGGGTGCGACCGTAACGGAAACGCACCCCGCGCAATTCGACGTCCGTTCCGCGCGGCACCTCGGGGCGCGACTCCGGCGGCACCGTATCCACGCCGAAAATGCGAGCGAAAGACACCAGGGAATACTGCAATTCGGTGATGAACCAGCCGAGCTCTTCGAGCGGGCCCGCCAATTGGATCGCGAGCATCGTGACCGTGATGACTTCCCCAAGGGTGGCGGCGCCGCGCGGGATGAGCAACGCACCCACCAGCGGCGTCACCAAAACCGGCAACCACACGGACAGCGCCACGCCGGCGCGGAACAGCCACACAATCCCCGCGCCGTACGTTTCCACCCGCACGTGTTCCTCGATGAAGGTGCCCAGGCGCCCGAGGCGCACCCGGCCCAGGTTGAGGGCATCCACCGTGGTTTTTTGAGTCACGGTTTCGGAAACGGAACCCGCGAAAGCAGCGCGCACCGCGCTCCCGGATTGAAACACCGGGACGATGCGGCGCAGGAACCAGCGCACCACCGCGACCACCAGCGCCGTGAGGAAAAGCGTCCAGCCGAGGGCCGGGGCGGCCAGCAGCGCCGCGCCCAGCGAAACACAGACGGTGGTCACCAGCACCACGAGACTGGAAATTCCGCGTTGGATGAAGAATTGCACGCGGGTGATATCGTCCGTGGTGCGGCCCAGGAGATCCCCGGAACCGGCGCTTTCCACCAGGTCAAGGGGCAGGTGGGTGATGCCGTGAACAACGCCATCACGCAGCTGGGCGAAGATGCGGTTGCCGAAATATTCCGCGCGCAAGTCCGCGAGGAACGTGAACAGCGTATGGACCGCGACCGCTCCGAGCATCAGGGCGATGAGCCCGGCCGCGCGGGCGGCTGCTTCCGGGTGGCCGGCGATATCTATGGCCCGACCGATCACGATAGGCGAGATGACGGCCGCGATCGCCGCCACTAGTTGCAGGCCCACGACCAGGCTGAATTCACCCAGACGCCCGCGGACAATGCGCAGCAGTGCGCGCACGGAAAAACGGCGCGATGCGATAGGAAGGATCATGCCAGCTCCTCTCCGGTTTCCCGCACCACGATGCGGCGGTAGTCCGGGTGGTCGAGTAGGTGCGCGTGCGTGCCGCGCGCGATTTCTTTACCGTCACGAATAAGAACGACGACGTCAGCCGCCCCCAGCACCAGCGGCGATGCCGAAACAACCACGGTGGTGCGCCCCTTCCGAGCCCTGGCTAGAGCAGCCGCGATACGAGCCTCGGTGTGGGAATCCACCGCGGAGGTGGGATCCACGAGGATGGCGATATCCGGGTCGCTGGCCAGCAAGCGGGCCAGCACCAGGCGCTGGCGCTGCCCACCCGACACATTGCGGCCGCGCTCGGTCACCGCGCCGTCCAGGCCGCCCAGCGAATCCACGGCATCGCGGGCCTGGGCTGCGGCCAGCGCGGCGGTGAGGCGATCATCGGCGCTGGTATCCGCGGGGGCGTGCTGGTGGCCGGCCTGCCCGCTCGAATAATCCTCGAAAAGCTGAGCGAGGGTGCGGGCCGGAACCTCCGGGGCGTGCTCGCCCTGCAGGTTCTCGCGCAGGGTACCGGCGAAAAGATCAGCAACCGGCCCGGAATAGCGGATATGGGCGCGCAGTTCATCCAGGGGAATATCGACGGCGCGGGCGTCGCCCGGGGTGAGCGCCGCGCCCGGCTCACCGTCAGCTGGCGGAGTGGGCCAGCGCAGGTGAATGTCGGCGTCGTCGTTCATCCGCGCGAGCCTTGCCGCAATGGCGGTACCCTCCTCCACGTTCTCGCCCACCACGGCGGTGAAACGCCCGGCTTCGATGTGCAAGTCCGCCGCGGCGTCGTACAGCGACACGGTGCTCCAGGCCAAGGGAATCACGGTGCCGGTATCGGGCAGCAGCGGTTCTGCGGCAAGCGCGCGGGTGATTTTTTTGGCGCTCACCCAGGCGCCCACCGCGGTCGCCGCGAAGCTCGCGAACATGACGATCGGCATGGAGAGGATGGCGCAATAGCCGGCGAACGCGAAGAGTTCGCCGGCGGTGAGGTGGCCGCTCAGCAGCATGCTCACTCCCACGGTGACGATGACCGCCTGGAAAATAAGCGGACCGCCGTTCGTAACCGTGGACATGAGAGCGCGCGAGGGTGCGGCGTCGAAACCGGCCTTTTTGACCGCTTCCGATTGTTCGCGGTAGCGCGCATTGTAGTAATCTTCCCCGCCGACGCCGCGCATGACCCGCAGCCCGACCACGCCATCCGTTGCCAGGGTGGTGAGTTTGCCCTGTTCTTCGCGCAGCGGTTCACGCCATTTGGCCATGACGCGCGAAATCCAGGAGATGACCGCCATAACGAGCGGCAGGCCGATAATCACCGCGAGGCCGAGCGGCACGCTCATCCGCATCATGAGCACGGCCACCAGCCCAAAGGATAGGAACGACGCGAGCGTTGCCGGCGTATTGATGAACATCGAGCCGACCATATAGGTATCCGAGTTGAGCACGGAGACGACATCCCCCGTTTGCATCTCCAGATTGGTGCGGCGCGGGAAAAGCCGGGCGGCGAGGGTACGCTGCGGATTAATCATCGTGCGCATCCAGATCACATTTTCGGGGATTTCCGTGCAGAGCGTTAGGGCAAGAACAAGGGTGGCGACGACGAAGGCCCCCGCCGGGGCGAGGAGCTCGGACGTGATGCCGTGCTCCAGCCCGGAATCTAGCATTTTCCCGACGAAGTGAATCTGGCTGACGCTTGCTACCGAGGTCAGGCAGGCGATGAGCGTGGTCAGTGCGATCACCCCGGCATTTTCGCGGCCAACGGCGAGGAGGAACGCGAGGGAGCGATTCGGGTAGGCGTGAATATGTTCTTCAGAGAAGCGCAGCGAACGCGGGCGGAAGCCGGCGAAGCGGGAGATATGCGGGGTGGATGTGGAGGCGGTCGAGGGCTGGGTCATGGGTTCCTCAAAATGCTGTGGTTCAAATATTCCGTGGAGCTGGATCAGGATGTGGATCCGAAGCCGAGCTAGAGCCGAGCGAGTTCGGGGCTGGAGCTGAGCGGAGCACGCAAAAGTTGCGGCGGTACGAGGAGCTGGCGCGAGGGCGCCGATGTACCTACCGGTGAGTGCTGCGTGCGTGACCTGGCGTGACTGCCGCGCTTCAACGCGAGGCGCCACGCCGATCTGCAGGAATAGTTAAATGCCCATGGGCGAAATCGTAGCACAGAAATTTCGGGGGCCGCGCGCCACTTGTTCGGTAGCCACGCGCAACCCTGTTCAGTGGTCACGTGCAACTCTGTTCGGTAACCGCGCCTGAAACTCGAACGTTCCGGATACCAAAGGATCCGATAAACCAATGAACCATAAACCGGGTGCCCTATAACTCGAGTCTCAGGAGTCACACCTGTACCTGAGGAGGGACTATGTGTTGTCAGAGCTGTACTTCGTATGTACGACATCCGCAGTACAGAACTAAACTTGAAAGCACCACCTTGACAGGTGTAGTCCATGGACTACACTTAATGTGTGCAGATTATTTCTAGTAGCGCCTTTGAATCTTGGTTGGACAACCTGAAAGACACACACGCTCAGCGCCGCATCCTGCACGCAATTACCCGGTGTGAAGCACACGGGAAAATGGTAGGAGATATCAAATCGGTAGGCGGGAAGGTCAGTGAGATGAGATTTCACTTCGGCGCTGGCTATCGGATCTACTACACACAATTTGGCAATGTCACGGTTTTCCTTTTGGCTGGTGGAGATAAATCAAGTCAAGATAAAGACATCCGGGTCGCCCGCGAGCTCGCTAAACAAGTACTGGAGGAACTTCTATGAGTAAGGTTACTTTTTCCGCATTTGACGCAAGTAAATACCTTGATAGCGAGGAGGCCATTAACGATTATCTAGCCATCGCACTTGAAGACGGCGACACGAAAACTGTACAGCTTGTGCTGCGGGACATTGCGCGCGCACGTGGCATGAGCCAGCTCGCAAAGGATACTAACCTTAATCGTGTTTCCTTGTATAAGTCACTTTCCAAAGACGGAAATCCGTCATTCGAGACCATAACAAAAATCATGAAAGCACTCGGGTTGAAACTTACCCTTGCTTCCCGTGCGGCATAATTGAAGTAGTCCAGGTTGTATTCCAATGGAGTCAGTGTGAAAAATCTGTTCCGCTCCAAAAAGTCTGCGACTTAATGGTCATCAGTCCTTTTTCCCGCACCATTCGCAGGCAATACCATCCCCGTCGGCATCAAGCTCAGGCCCGTAACCAATCTCGTCAGAGCGTAACGGGCGCCCTACGAGGAGACACACCTGCCTGCAATTTTTATAATGCACCACGTCCATAACCGGTGAGTTCTGGGGCTCTTCTTCCACATATCCTTGCGAACTGTATTCTTCAACAGCCGCATACTGGTCTTGGGAGTATTGGCTCCCTTCATATTCCCCTTCTTCACCAGCAAGGTATACCGAAGCCTGGTCATCATGAGCTTCAACATCGGATTGCACAACACCTGCCGGCGTAGGCGATGGACTGGGAGAGACAGTAGCCGTTGGTGTGGAAACCGGTTTTGTATAGGTTGGTTTCGGTGTTGCACCACGCTTAGATGGAGTAGCCGACGGGAACGGACTCGAACGGGGAGTTTCTAAGGTAGGAGCCGGGGACGGAGCGGTAGACGCAGTATCGGGTTCAGGCATCACGTTCGAGGCTGTTATTACAACAGCCAACCAGATAATAATCTGTGGCAAAGTGTGCGATTTCGAGCCGAATAACTTCGCGATAATGTAGCACAAGAGGGTAAAGAAACCGATCGTTCCCCAAAAATTAGCGGTAGAGTCCGGGAAGAGAACCGTGAGAACAAGAGCGAGGATTCCGTAGAAAATTCCAGCGCTCGACGCATCCTCTGAAAGTGACGACTCGGCAACATCCATGCCGACATTGTATGGAAAGGTTGGGTTAATAGGGGGGTAAATAGACAGAAATGGCTACTAATACCGGGATTCTCCACCCGCTAGACAGCACAGAGCCGCACCCGAAGATGTGGCTCGTGATTTGCGAAGGCGAAAATATCGCCTTAACCGCTACCGCTTCCGCGGGCGGGTAGCTGGGTGCCGGTTTAGTCCGAGGCAAACTACGTATTGAGTATCACAGTTCTGCGGTGCTGCCGTCCAGAGTTGAAACGGGTAAGCAAAAATAACTGAAGGATTACTACCACGGTGTGATGCTACCGATTTGTGGCGCGATATCACGGAAATCTATTGCCATGACCAACTGTGGTGCTCAAGGGGGGAGTTGAACCCCCACGCCCTCACGGGCACACGGACCTGAACCGTGCGCGTCTGCCTATTCCGCCACTTGAGCAAGTGCACGTATGAGCTTATCGTCTCATCCGCGATTAGTCCAAGTTTTTGCAGCACGAATTTACGTGAGACGCGTCGCAGCGCGGCAGTTTCCGCCATCCCAGCACCAGCAGTCGTTCACAGCCGGAGCACCTGCGGGTACGTAGCACCGCCCCGCCAGCGCTGCGCCGTCGCGCCACCACCAGCACCCCCGCACGGTCCGCGCGCTCCACACGGCCCTCACCTCCACCACCCCACCACCCCCACCTTCCGCTCCGCTCACGGCGCGGAAGGTAGCGGCGCACCGGCGCGGGCGATTACAGTCGCCTATAGAACCGCAGAACCGACATTGCAGAGGGAAGGGGCAGGGCCATGGGTGCCCTCGGGAAGTTTGAAAAGGGAGTGGAGAACGCCGTCGCCGGGGCGTTTCGTGTTTTCCAGTCCGAGCTAAAACCGGTGGAGATCCTCACCGATATTAAAAAGGCCATGACGCGTGACGCTGCCGAACTCTCCCGCGAGCGCACCGTTGCCCCCAATATTTTCACGGTCGCGCTCGCCCCGGCGGATCTGGCCCGGGTGGATTCCTGGGGCCAGGAGGCGCTCCGCGAGGAACTCGCCCGCTCCGCGGTGGAATACGCCACCGAACAGGACTATCTATTCGTCGGTCCCATTGAGATCACATTCGAGGAGGATCCCCAGTTGCGCGAAGGAACAGCACGCACCCGGACAACCACGCAGCGCGGAGCCATCGCCCCGGCCACTCGCAGCGCCGGCACGGAGGAGAACCCGCTCATCCAGGTGGGTCGGGACCGCTACCTCCTCACCGGCACCACCGCGATTATCGGCCGCGGTTCCGATTGCGATATCAGCGTGGACGACTCGGGCATCTCCCGGCACCACCTCGAGCTGCAAGTCACCCCGAATGGCGTGATCGCCACGGATCTCAACTCCACCAACGGCACCTTCGTGGAAGGTCACCGCATTAGCGCGGCCACCCTGGTGGACGGCAATACCATTACCATCGGCCGCACCCACATTATGTTCTGGACTGGAACGGCTTCCGCCTCATGAATCTCGCAATAACCTTATTGCGCTTCGGTTTTCTAGCGCTGCTGTGGCTGTTTATTTTCGCCGTCGTGCTAACGGTGCGCCGCGATGTGCTGGGAACGGACGTGCGGCGTCGTTCTTCTCTTCTTTCGGCACGACGCCGCAGCATGCACGCGCCCACCCCCGCGGAAAACGACTCCCCCGCGCCGCCTGCCGCGCCGGTTGAACGGCCCGTTTACCTGGTGGTGACCGGCGGTCCGCTGCTGGGAACCGCGGTGCCGCTCAGCTCGCAACCGGTATATATCGGGCGCGCCCCGGATAACACTCTCGTCCTGGATGACACCTACGCCTCCGGGCATCACGCCCGTATTTTCGCGGCGGAGGGCCGGCGCTGGGTGGAGGATCTGGGCTCAACAAACGGTACCCTGGTAGGGGGGATCCGCATTAACGGCACGGCCGCGCTGGACCCCGGCGTTGTCATTCAGGTGGGGGAAACCACGATGGAGCTACAAGTTTGAGTATTCAGCTACGCTACGCGGCGTTTTCCGATGTCGGCCTGGTTCGTTCCAATAACCAGGACGGTGGCTACGCCTCGCCTCATTTGCTCGTTGTGGCAGATGGAATGGGCGGGGCGGCCGCCGGAGATATCGCGTCATCGGTCACGGTGGGGCATCTGGTGGCTGTCGATGATGTGCACGCCGCCGATGATTTGCTGCCGCTGCTGCGCCGCGCGGTGGAAGCCGCGCATGACGATATGCTCGAGCTCGTTGCGGAGAACCCGAAAATGGCGGGCATGGGCACCACCTGCATCGCCATGCTGCGTGCCTCGAATAAGCTCGCGATGGTTCATATCGGTGATTCGCGCGCCTACCTTTTACGGGATGGCAAGCTCGGCCAGGTCACGCATGATCACACTCTGGTTCAGTACCTCGTGGATCACGGCCGGCTCACCCCGGAGGAAGCCGAACACCACCCGCAGCGCAATGTGATTATGCGGGCGCTCGGAGATACCCCCGGCGAGGTCGAGCTGGATGAATCCGTGCGGGAAGCCCGGGTGGGCGACCGCTGGCTGCTGTGCTCGGACGGCCTATTTGGCGTGGTTGCGCACGACACCATCGAGCACGCCATGTCCGCGATCCCCGACCTGCACCAGCTGGGCGAACACCTCATCGATTTAGCGTTGGCAGCCGGCGCCCCCGATAACGTCACCGTGATTCTTGCGGATGTTGTGGACGACGCCGCACTCACCAGCCCGCTGCCCTCCCAACCCATTGTGGTCGGTTCGGCGGCGCGGGATTACCGCCGGCCCACCCGCGGAGGTAATTCCGCCGCGGCCAAGGCGGCGACGCTGACGCAAAATGCTAGTACCGGGGCCGGCGCTGGCGTGGGTGCTGCAGCTGCGACTGCGGCTGATGGTGGCGCTGATGGTGGCGCGGGCACAAACGGATCAGTGGCTCCGGCTGGAAAAGATAGGTCGGGAAGCTGCGCCCTGTCCGGCGCTGGCACACCTTCGGGCACCGGCCCCAAGAATAAATCCGCAAAAACTAGCCCGGCGAGCGGGGCCACCGGCGGCGCGTCCGGCGTGGGCCCCGGCGCATCCGATGTGGGCCGCGAGGATTCGGACGCGGAGGGCGCTCCTCGCGCGCGCTGGGGAGCACGTTTGGCGGTTATTCTGACCGTCGTGGCACTGGCGGTGGCCGGCCTTGTCGGCGCTTACCGCTGGACCCAGAGCCGCTACTACGTGGCCAATAACAATGGCATCGTCACGATCTATCAGGGAATTCCGCAGCGGCTCGGCCCGCTGGAGTTCTCCCACGCGGCGGAAGCTACTGATCTCCAGGTCCGCGACCTCACCCCGGTGGCCCAAGATCGCCTTGCCACGCCCATCACGCGCGCTTCGCTGCGCGAAGCGCGCGCCGTCGTCGCCGCACTCCGAGAACAAAAAGCCCAGAACAACGAGCCAACGCCGGCGCCCGCTACGCCCGGCGCCGCGGCAACGCCCACGCCCGCGAGCGCGAGCCCCGCACCCGAGGCCCCGGCTGCACCCGCGCCAGCACCGGCCGCACCCACCCCCGCGAACCCGGGAGAGAACCGATGAGTACGGTGGTTCCCCCGCGCACGCGCCGCGGCCGCTGGCCGGAAATCACCCTGCTGCTCCTGGCCGGAGCCATCGGGGTGGGCGCCTATTACCTGGTGTGGACCGGGCTGGATAATACCGGGCTGCCGCCCAGCTTCGCGCTGGTGGTGGGTGCCGGCGCCGCCCTGGTATTCGCCTGCCACCTGCTTATTCGCGCACTGTGCCCCTACGCGGATCCGGTGCTTTTCCCCTGCGCGATCGCCCTCAACGGGCTGGGCCTGGCCATGATCTACCGGGTGGATGCCGCGTCGGATACCGATCACGCCCGCAGCCAGCTCATCCTCACCGCCGGCGCGCTGGTATTTTTCGCCGTCACGGTGCTGCTCGTGCGCAATTATCGGGTACTGCAAAATTACATGTGGACCTCGCTCATCGCCGGGGTGGTGCTGCTCCTCCTCCCGCTCAGCCCGCTGGGCCGCACCCTCAACGGTTCGCGCCTGTGGATCGCGGTGGGTGGGATGTCCTTCCAGCCGGCCGAAGTCGCGAAAATCTGTTTCGCGGTGTTCTTCGCGGCCTACCTCGTGACCGAACGCGATAACCTGGCGCTCGCCGGCCCGAAAATCCTGGGAATTCGCCTCCCTAAGGCCCGCCATATCCTCCCGGTTCTCATCGCCTGGGCGCTGTGCATGGGAGTCCTCGTTTTTGAACGCGATTTCGGCACCGCGCTGCTCTTCTTCGGGCTTTTCGTGGCGATGCTGTGGGTGGCGACCGAGCAGGTCTCCTGGCTGGCCATCGGCGCGCTCCTCACCGTGGGCGGGGTGTGGTTCATTTCAACAACCGTGTCCCATGTGCAGGCCCGTTTCGCGATTTGGCTCGACCCCTTCGACCCGGAACTGTACGACGCCGTCGGCGGCTCCTACCAGGTGGTTCAGGGGCTCTTCGGCATGGCCTCCGGGGGGCTCTTCGGGGCGGGGCTGGGGCGCGGCTACCCGAACCTGGTTTACGCGGCGCATTCCGATTTCATTTACGCCTCTTTCGCCGAGGAACTCGGCCTGGTGGGCGTGGGTGCCATCCTGTGCATCTACCTGCTTCTCATCAGTCGCGGCATGCGGGTTGCCCTGGAATCGCGCGATGGCTTCGGCAAACTCCTCGCTTCCGGGCTGTCTTTCGTGCTCGGGCTGCAATGCTTCATCGTTATCGGCGGGGTGACGCGCATTATCCCGCTGACCGGCCTGGCCCTGCCTTTCCTCGCGCACGGCGGCTCGGCACTGCTGACGAACTGGATCATTATCGCGCTGCTGATCCGCATGTCGCACACCGCCCGCCGCCCGGAAGAAGCACGCCCGCTGCCCACCACCGATGAACTCGCGATCCTGCGCGGGAACGCCGATGAGGGCGTTAGTGAGGGCGACGACGACGCGCGCCGCGCCCCGCGCGGCGCGGAAAGCTCCACCGGCGGGGCTCACACGGCGGCCGCGGGTTCCCGACCCGCGGGCGGCGACGCCCACACAGAGGTGGTGCGCCCGTGAATCGCCCTATCCGCCAGCTCGTCGCGGTCCTCGCGGTCATGTTCTTAGGTTTGGCCGGCTCCACCACCGCGATCCAGTTCTTCCAGGCCGCCAGCCTCAACGCCAATGCGTGGAATGTGCGGACGCTCTACCGCGAATACGGCACCCAGCGTGGTCCCATTATCGTGGCCGGGGAATCCATTGTTTCCTCCCAGCCCATCGACGATGCCTACAACTACCTGCGCGTTTACGAGCGCCCGGAGATTTATTCGAATCTCACCGGCTACTACTCCATCGCCCATAACTCGATGACGGGCTTGGAACGCGCCATGAACCCGGTCCTGGGCGGCTCGGATTCCTCCCTGGCCGGTCAACGTATCGAAGAGCTCATTACCGGCTCCCAACCCCAGGGCGGGGGCGTTGAGCTCACTATCGATCCCCAGCTCCAGGAGGCCGCAGCCGCCGCGCTGGGTAACCAGCGCGGCGCCGTCGTCGTACTTAATTCCCGCACCGGAGATATTCTGGCGCAGGTCTCCACCCCCGGATTCGACCCGAACGGCGTGGCCACGCACGATACCGCGGCCGCGCGCGACAACTATCAGGCTCTCGAAACCGATCCCACCACGCCGCTCATCGACCGGGCGACCGGCGGGGACCAGTACGCGCCCGGCTCGTCGTTCAAGCTGCTTACCGCCACCGCGATGATTGAGAACCTCGGGCTGAGCCCAGATTCGCTGGTGGAGGCCCCCCGCACCTTCGTGCCGCCGGGGACCACGCACGATATGTGGAATCCGGGGCAGGCCGCCTGCGGAGACGGCTCCGGGAAAGTTACGCTTACCGAGGCGTTCGCGCAATCGTGCAATACGCCGTTCGCGATCGGCGGGATCGCGGTGGGCCCGGAAAAAATGGTGGCGCAAGCCGAAAAATTCGGTTTCAATAGCGAGCTTTCCACGCCGCTACCCGTTTCCGCTTCGCGTTTCCCCGCCCCCGCGGACGCCGCGGCGCTCGCCATGGATTCCATCGGCCAACGCGATATTCGGGTCACCCCGATGCAGATGGCGATGGTCGGTGCGGCGATTGCCAATGACGGCGTGGTGATGAAACCGAATCTGGTGCGCCGCACTCTCACCGCGGATCTCGAACCCGTGAGCGAAAGCGAACCGGAAGTGCTCTCCCGCGCGATGAGCCAGCAAACCGCGGGCTATATGCACCAGATGATGGTCAATGAGGTCAAGAACGGCACCGGGTACCTCTTCACCCTCCCCGGGATTGAAACCTCCGGGAAAACCGGGACCGCGGAAATCACGAACGATATCCCCCCGCACGCGTGGTTCGTGGGGAATGCGACCATCGGGGACACGGCCTATACCGTGGCCGTGGTGGTCGAAAATTCGGGCAATGCCGTGTGGAATGGCGACGGTGGCTCCGTTGCCGCCCCCCTTGCCCGCACAGTACTTGAAGCTAAGGTGAACTAAGCAGATGCTCAGCAGAAAGGTGACGCGACGTGAATGATATCCCCCGCGTACTCGGCAACCGCTACCAGGTGGGCGAGATCATCGGTCGAGGCGGTATGGCCGAAGTACATCTCGGCTACGACACCCGGCTCTCACGCACGGTAGCGATTAAAATCCTGCGCACCGACCTGGCGCAGGATGCCACCTTCCTGGCCCGTTTCCGGCGTGAGGCGCAATCGGCGGCCGCGCTCAACCACCCCTCCATTGTGTCCGTGTATGACACCGGGGAAGAAACCGTGACTTCCGCGAGCGGCACCGAGCTGGCGCTGCCCTATATCGTCATGGAATACGTCAAGGGCCGCACCGTGGCCTCCCTGCTGCACGGCGGGGACCCGGTACCCATCGGGGAGGCCGTGCAGATCGTGGTGGGGGTGCTTTCCGCGCTGGAATACTCCCATCACGAAGGCATCATTCACCGCGATATCAAGCCGGGCAATATTATGCTCACCACCGGCGGCAAGGTGAAGGTCATGGACTTCGGGATCGCCCGCGCGATTGCCGATTCCGCTGCCACGATGACGCAAACGAACTCCGTGGTGGGCACCGCCCAGTACCTCTCCCCCGAGCAGGCGCGCGGGGAAGTGGTGGATGCGCGCTCCGACCTGTATTCCACCGGCTGCGTGCTGTATGAGCTGCTCACCGGGCGCCCGCCCTTCGTGGGTGATAGCGCGGTGGCGGTGGCCTACCAGCATGTTTCTGAAACTCCCAAGCCGGCTTCCCAGATCGCTTCCGATATCCCGGACGCCATTGACCGCGTGGTCATGAAATCCCTGGCGAAGAGCCGCGAGGACCGCTACCAGGACGCCGCCGAATTCCGCGCGGACCTGTTGGCTGCGGCGCGTGGGGAAGGCGTGGACGCCCCGGCGGTTTCCTCCTGGAATGCTTACGGGGCGGGGGCGATTGGCGCGGCTGGTGTTGGCGCGGCTGGTGTTGCCGGTGCCGGTATTGGCGCGGCCGGGGCGAATGCCGCGACGGCCGCTACGCAAGCCTATTCGGCCACTAACGCCCGCCCCGCCTCCACCACCGCTTATCCCACCGCGACCGCTGGGGGCGCCGGCGGTGCCGGTGCAGGTGCCGCGGGCGGTGCCGGTGCGGGCGGTGCCGGTGCAGGTGCGATTTCTAGTACGACGGCGCAGCCGGGCGGCGCGCCCACCTACCCGGGTGGGTACCCGACGGGCGCCTACCCCGGGGCCTACCCCACGGGCAGCTACCCCACCGGGAGCTATCCCGGTTATGACCCCACGGCAACCGGAGCGCAACCGCCGGTAAAGAAGAAGTCCAGTGCGCCCTTCATTTGGGGCGGGGTGGCTCTGCTTGTTATTGCCCTGGGGATCCTGGGCTGGTTCTTCCTGTCCGGGCGGGGCGACTCCGCCGAACCGCAACCCACCGAAACCGCGGTGGCGCAGGTGGCGATCCCCGATATGGTGGGGTGGACCGAGGTGCAGGCCAGCCAACAGCTCACCAGCTTGGGCCTGGAATTCGTGCGCGGCACGGATGTGTCCAGCGATACCGTGGACAAGGGGCTGGTTGTGTCCTCCAATCCGGCGATGCGGAGCACCGTGGATGTGGGCAGTCGCGTGACCTTGCATTTCTCCTCCGGTCCGTCCGCCGTGCAGGTTCCCGATGTGGTGGGGATGAGCACGGATCAGGCCTCCCAGGCGCTACGCGCGGCGGGGCTGACCGTGGGCGGTATGGAGCAGGTTAATGACCCGAGCGAGGACCGCGACCGGGTGGTGTCTACCAGCCCGAATGTGGGCGAAAGCGTGAAGCCGGGCAGTACCGTGAAGCTGCAGGTAGCCAGCGGCAATGTGGCAGTTCCGGATGTACGCGGAATGAGCGTAGATGAAGCGCGGGCGGCGCTGCGCGATGCTCGCCTCACGGTCGTGGGCCAAAGCGAGCAGGAGGTCACCGACCCGGCGAAGGTCGGCAAAGTCGTGGATGCGAGCATTGCTCCGGGCACCGTGGTTCAGCGCGATACCGAGATGCGTATTACCGTGGGCATCGCCCCGGCACCCACTCCCACCCCGAGCACTCCGCCCGCCGGCTCCGGTTCTGGTGGTTCCGGCTCTGGCGGATCGGGAGGTAACGGTGGCGCGGGCGGCGCGCACCCCAACCCCGCACCTACCGGGCAGGGGAACGGGTAAGTAGCTACCGGGAACCGGGTCGCTCGCGGATCGGTCCGCAAAATGCAACCACAACTACATTAACTTTTCCAAATCGTGCGCTGGCGTTGCTTTTTGTGAGCTCCTAGCCCAGAGTGTTGCTTTCTGCAGCGCCTGTGTGCTGAGGCGTTGCTTTCTGAGACCTTCCGCGTCGAGAAGTTGCATTTTACAAGCTATCGCGTTGTGGTGTTGCTATTTGCCGGCGCTCATGCCGAGAGGTTGCATTATCCGAGCACCCCGCCCGCCGGCTTTCCGCTTTCCTATTTTCTAGCCGGCGGGCAGGGGTGTCTTTTCCGGAGTGTACTGCACGTGTCTTACATACTAAGTACAGCTCTGACAACACGTACCGCCCCCGCAGGGGCTGGTACCGTGCTACCGTGTGCTAGCTGTGGTCCGGCTAACCCCGTGGCCCAGCTACTGCGTGATGGTGGTATCCTGCGGGCGGAAAACGGTATTTATCCAGGGGAAAACCCACTCAAAGAGCGCGAAAACAATCGCGGCGATAATGATAAGGGCCTCGATGACCTTCAACCACGTCGGGCCGGGCAGGTGCCGCCAAATAAATCCGTACATTGCATGCTCCGTTTCTTCTTCACGTATATCTGCTAGTGCCCACCCCGGGGCGAGCCGACCGCCTACTTTTTACTTCACCAGCTCCGCCGGGGCGCCCTCGGCGGCGTCGACCCAATGATCGAGGGTGGCGTAGGTAATCCAGCGGTCGCTGGACACAAAGGGCGGATGGCAGGTGGTAATGGTGAGGATGCGCTGGGTGGGCGCCTCCTCCGGCTTATTCGGTACCGGCGCCAGCACGCCTACCTGTGTGGGCGGCACAACCTCATGCTCGGTGACCTTGTAGACGTAGTAGGCGTTCTTGGTTTGCACAATAATCGGGTCGCCTGGTTGGAGCTCAGGCACATCGCGCATGGCCGCGCCGTACGTCTGGCGGTGCGCGGTGATCGCGTAATTACCGATCTCCCCAACGTACTGGGTATCCGGGTAATGCCCAAAACTCCCGGTATCCACCACGGCTTCCAGGTCCACCCCGTATTTGACGGTGTAGCGCCAATCGGCACCGAAGCGCGGGATGTAAATAATGCCTTCCAGGTCACCCGTGCGATTTACGTGATCCGGGGCCGGCGGGGCGTCGGTGCGCGGGGTCCCCACCTTGGTGGTGCCGCGCGGATCGCCCCATTGCTTATTGACGGTTTCGATCTGCTGGGCCTGATCGCGGTTCGCGCCCAGGTCAGTCCAGTAGACCTGCCACACGATAAAGAGGCCCACCACGATTCCCGCGGTAATGAGCAGCTCCCCGATCACGCCGATAATTGCGTTGAGGATGCCGCCGCGGCGCCGGGCGGGTGCGCCTGCCCGGGTTGTGCTGACGGTGGCGGTGGCGGCCGGCGCGGCAGGCTGCTGCGGCGTCGTACCTGCACTGGCGGTAGCCGGGCGGTACCGCCCCACAGCTTCGTGCCGCGGAGCGCGAGCCGCGTTTCCTTCCGCCGCGCGCCTTCCCGCACGGCGCCCTCGTTCGGGCTGCTGTTCGCGCATAGTCTCACCTTCCACTGCCACCGGATTCGTACTAGAAACAGAATAGTGGTTTCGGCTCGAAAAATGCGGTGAGATAACTCCCCTCACTTTTAGGAACGACGACGCCGCTACGCCCGCGCGCCACCCGCCAGCGGCCGTGCACATGGCCCCGCGCCGGCTTTTGTGAAAAAATACCAGAGGAATCGCGCGATTGAGCGCGCCACCGGGCGCGTTACTTCGTTAGGCTTAGGGGCGGAAGGAACCGCGGAAGGTAGAACATGACAGATCAACAGTTTGACGAACCCGAACTTTCGGAAGCCACCGGCAACGCTGCCCCGGCTCGGAAGTCGCGCAAGAGCTCTGCTCCCTCGGCGAAGGACGTGCGCCGCCCCGGCACCAAGCGCGATATTGCGGCGCAGGCCACTCGGGAAAAGGATGAGGCGAAGCGCTCCCGTAAGGTCGCGCAGAAGGATCGCCGCTCGCCGAGCTGGTGGGCGCCGGTCATGTGTACGCTCATGATTATCGGCCTTATCGTGGTGGTGCTCGCTTACGTGACGGGTGGCCGTTTCCCCATTCCGGGGTGGAATAACGGCAATCTGTTCCTCGGCTTCGGCTTCATGATCGTGGGCTTCCTCATGACGATGGGGTGGAAGTAGCCGATGGGGAAAGCAGTGAAGCGGGTCGGTATCCTCACTGCCGGCGGTGATGCCCCTGGCCTCAATGCCGCCATCCGCGGGTTTGGTAAAGCCGCGATGGGCAAGTACGGCATGGAGCTGGTGGGGTACCGCAACGGTATTACCGGGCTCGTCAATAACCGCTATATGCCGCTGGATTCGGATTCGCTGGCCGGGATTTTGACGCAGGGTGGCACGATGCTGGGCACCTCGCGCGATAAGGTTCATAAGTTCCCGGACGGCAACGGCGGGTACGTGGATATGATTCCGCAGATCGCCCAGAACCTCGAAGATGAGCATATCGATGCGCTGGTGTGCATCGGCGGGGGCGGGACCGCGAAGAACGCGAATCGGCTGGCGCAGGCCGGGCTGCCCGTTATCCACCTGCCCAAAACCATCGATAACGACATCATGCACACGGACACCAGCTTCGGTTTTTCGACGGCGCTGTCTATCGCCACCGATGCTATTGACCGGCTCCATTCCACCGCCCATTCCCATCACCGCATTATCGTGGTGGAGCTGATGGGGCATCGGGCCGGGTGGCTTACGCTGGGTGCCGGGATTGCCGGAGGTGCCGATATTATTCTCATCCCGGAGATCCCGTATTCGATTGAGTCGTGTGCGGCGTCGATCCGGCGGCGGGCGGAAAATGGGCGGCCTTTCTCCGTGGTGGCCGTGGCCGAAGGCGCGCATTCTATTCCGGTGGCAGCCCAGCTGGCCGCCGCCAATGACCTAGTACGCCACGCCCCCACCCCGGAGGCGAAAGAGGCGGCGAAGAGCCACCGGCGTTCCATTGAGGAAAACGAGCGCGAATCTACTTTCCTGGTGGCGCAGCAGCTGGAGGAGGCCACCGGCTTGGAGGCACGCGTAACCATCCTTGGCTACGTGCAGCGCGGGGGAATTCCCGACGCCGCGGACCGGCTGCTGGGAACCGTGCTGGGGAGCGCGGCCGCCGATGTGGTGGCGCACGGGAAATCCGGCGTGATGATCGCCTCCCAGAACGGGCAGGCCGTGCCGGTGCCGCTCGAGGATGTGGCCGGGAAGGACAAGTTGGTCCCGGTGGATCACCCCTGGGTGGCCGCGGCGCGCGCCGTCGGCACCAGCCTGGGTGAGGCGCTCTAAGCGACAAACCCTCGCGTCACTGACCGAGAAGTGGCGCATGTAGACACAACCGCGGGCCGGAAGTTTGGAACTGATCCAAACAACCGGCCCGCGCTGTATATGTGCCACGGCGGCTGATCGCTAGCGGCGCACCGCCGGGGTATCGGTTCCGTTTCCGTCCCAATCGCCCACGTAGAGCTCGTCGCTCACGCGCCCGTAGGTGAGCACAGAATCAGCATCACCAGCACCCAGCGAGTTCTTGACGTAGATGTTGTTGGCCCGCCGGACCGCGAAAGTATCGCGGCCATCGCCGTCGAAATCACCCAGGATGGTGGCATCTCCAGCGCGCCCGTAAGCGAATACATGATCCGCGATTCCCGAGGAGATGTGGTTCTTCACGAAGTAGGTGCTACCGCGGCGCACCGCGAAAGTATCGATACCGTCTCCGTTGAAGTCACCGGCGTACACGGTGTCCCCGTAGCGGCCGTAGTTAATGACCTGGTCGGCGTTCCCGCTGTGGAGCGAGTTGAGAACATAGAAGGTATTGCCGCGCCGGACCGCGAAAGTATCGCGGCCATCGCCGTCGAAATCACCGACGAGGATCTCATCGCCCACCCGTCCGTAGCTGAAGGCAATATCGGCGGCACCCCCGTCCACGGAGTTCTTCACGTAGATCATATTGCCGCGGCGCACCGCGAAAGTATCCGTACCGTCGCCATTCCAGTCACCGACAAGCACTTCATCGCGGGCTCGGCCATAGGAGAACACCGAGGATGCCTGGGTGGATGTCCAGTCATTCGACACGTAGAACACGTTGCCGGTATCTGCCGGGCGCCCCGGGGTATCGATCCGGTCCACCCACTCTTGGGCGCGCAGCACCTCAGCTTCGGCCTTGGCGAGCTTCGCGATAAGATCGCTAGCTTCGGAAAGTTTGGCATCAATGTCCTTGAAATGCGCCAGGGCCTCGGCGCGGGACTTCTTGGTTTCCGGGAAGCTCTTTTGGGCCTTGAGCGCTTCGTCGTAGGAGTGTTTGGCAACGAAGTGGACGCTGCGAGCGCTCTTCAAAGTATCCCTGGCCTGATCGAGTTTCGCCCGCGCGGCCGGATCTTCCTTACCCGCATTCGCGCGCTGGAAGGCATCCTGTGCTTCCACCACCGCGCGGCGCGCCTCGGGAGTCCCGTGGGTCATATTTTCCCGCGCACTCCCGATATATCCATCCAGGCGGGCCAGGTACTCAGCGGTGGTGTAGCCGGGTAGGTAGCTCTGGCTAAATCTATCCCCGCGCCCGAAAGTATTGCCAAAGAAGTACGTGGGATGCGCATCATAATCTGCGATGGCGAAGCCGGTAACCACGTACTCCGGCTTAATAATATTGAGGTAGTGGCCAATTTTTGGGTAGTCGCGCACGCCCCGGTCATACTCTGCTTTTTCCTTGTCATACCACAGGGTGAAGGGATCCCCATTGCGGCTGGGCATGGCGGCAATATTCTCCCCGTAATTGAAACCACCCACGTGATCGAAGAAGCCGCCGTGCACATTCACATTGGCATTGACCTGGGCACGAGCCATAAGAGCGGAAGAAATCTTCAGCGGGGCAAGCCCGTGGCGCGCCCGCAGCTCATTGAGCTTATCCACGCGCTGAATTGAGTCGCGCATGAGATCCAGATTAGTGGCGTCGCCAGGCTGCCCGAAACGGGTGTATTGCGGAATCGGAACATCGTTCACGGTACCCGTCTCAGAGAAAGCCTCAACCGCGGCCGTATCCCCCATCGCCTCGAAGAATCCGAGCGAGCCGCGATTCCAACGGGCCTGGGCTTCCCGCTTGGAGGCCTCGAGCGCAGCATTCGCGCTATCCATCTGGCGTTGCGCCGCTGCTACGGCCGCCGGATCAGGCTGGGTGGCGGCGTTGTATTCCGCCTGAGCCTGATCGAATTCACGCTGAGCCGCCGCAAGCTGGGTTGCGGCATCGTCGTACGTCTTCTTCACCTGATCGAAGTTATCGACGTAGTACTTTTCCTGGTTATACCGCGCTTCCCAGGTGCTGCGGTCCTTAGCTGCCTTGGCCCATTCCTGCGCGAGTTTGCGCGCTTCGGCCACATCAATCCCTTTGGCTTCCAGCTCAGCGACGATGGCGTCGCGATCTTTAATAGCTTTGGCCAGGCAGGCCCGCATCTGATCCGGGGTCATTTTTCCCGCGCCGCACACCAGCCGGGCTGGCTCTTGCGCAGGGGCGGCGGGCAGGGCCTGGACTGCCAGCGGGGCGAGAAGCGTTCCCGCCAACATGAGTGCTGTTGTGCGCATATGTGTCTCCTTCGATCAGCGCTATACTCCCAGGTAATTTTCAGAATATAGGCATACACATTGAAAAATAAGTGACCCTGCGCACTATCACGAAGTCCGCGAAACCGCCCGGAGCACATACCCAGCTCAGGGCCCCGTTATCCCCAACCGGGGATAACCCTGTGGATAATTACATCGATGTTATTTGGGTGCGAATTGCGAGGTGGCGGCGGCGTCGTACCAAGAAAAAGAACGACGGCGCAGCGTGCCGCCCCCCCTACCGGTACCCGAAGAAAACCGCGGCCACCAGGAATGCCGCGCCGAGCAGCAAAATCGCGATGTCGCGGGCGGTGAGCGCGCGAGAGACGTGACGCCGGCGGGAAATAAAAGCCATGAGCAGCGCGCCCATAAGAAGCCCGCCCACGTGAGACTGCCAGGAAATATTGGTGCCGGGCAGGAAGCTGATCGCCAGGTTGATCGCGATGACCACGGCCATTTGGGTGAAGCTGCCGCCGAAACGCCGCAGCACCACGAACATCGCCGCGAAAATGCCGAAAACCGCGCCGGATGCGCCGACGGTGCCGGTGTAGTAGTCGATGTCGGTGGAGACCGTGTAAAGGACCATGACGTTCCCGGCCACCGCGCTGAGCAGGTACAACCCCAGGAAACGCCACCAGCCGATCATGCGCTCGAGCACCGAACCGATCAGCCACAGCGCGTACATATTGAAAAGTAAATGCGTGAAGCCGGCGTGCATGAAAGTGGAGGAGATGAAACGGTAGGGCTCTTCGTGGGCGATACCGGGGGCGAAAATGAGGACTTGCCCCACGCGCGCGTCGAGCCATTGGGCCAGCAAAACCGCCACGTTTACCACAATAAGCGTGATGGTGACGTAGGGAACGGGTTTGCGGATCTGAAGACGGCGCTTCTTGGGAACGTTGTGCACTTTCGGCCTCTCTGCGCGGTCATCCCGCTCGACAACTCTGCATTAAGCGTACCGGACAGCGCGCGGGTGTGAGCGATAAGGCAGCTAAGCGCCGGGCTTGGCGAGGCGGTAACGCTGCTTCGGGCTCGTCTTCGGTTCGGTGCGCTGCACCTCGCCCTCGGTAACCAGCGTATTAAGAACCGCTCGGGTGCCGCCCAGGCTAATTCCGGCAGCTCCGGCCAGTTCACGGCTGGTGGCGCTGGCATGCGTGCGCAAATAGTCGAGAATACGTTCACGCGAGGAGGTCCCCGCAGCGGCACCCTGCTCCGCGGGTGTCATGCGGCGGCGCTCGAAAGTCAGACTAAAACTATCCAGGCGGTCGACAGGCCGCGCGGGGGGAAGCATTTCCCGCTCCAGCTGAGTCATAATTTCCTGATAGCCACTCCCCCGGTTTTCCGCCACAAAACCACCTTCTTCGAAGGGCGTAGATTCCAGCAGCCGAGCCAGGAATTGATTTCGTGTGGAGGAGAGTCCGGTTGTACCCAGGGAATCAATGGTGACCGTGCCGAATAGCCCACCCGGATTGATTACCTCCAAACGATCCGCGTAGAGGTTCAACTGCACCTGCGTACCGCGCGCCACCGGAGAATAATCGCGATGCATCAGCGCATTCGTGAGCGCCTCACGCACCGCAACGAGCGGATAATCCACAAGGTCATGCCGAAAAGCACCGCGCACCACGCCACCCACGCGCATATTTTTTGCGACGACGCCGACACCGTCGGCCACCAGGCTAGGAATGGGACCCGCCAGAGTCCCCGAGTCCAGATGCCGCTGCCCGGAAAGCGAGGAAGCTTTCGTTGATCCCGGATATACCGCGTAGGTGACCGTGAGGCGCGGGAAGAATTCCTGGGGATAGGTACCGAGGCAGAGGAGGCCGGCAAGGGTGGGATGGAGCTTCCCGTCCACGCCCGTGCCGACAATACGCAACTGTGCCATCGCGGTTTCGTCCGGTAGTTTCCCGAAAATGCGCGGATGGTTGAGACGTTCGCGTTCCAGAACCGCGTGGACTAAATCATCATCGAGGGAGTCGAGGCCGGCTTCTTCCACCAGGTCGGTATCCCAATGCGGTTGTGTTTTGTTTTCCAGGAGGCGGTCAATTTCGTAGGCGGATAATTTGCGATCACCGTCGCCGGTGCGGATGAAGGAACCACCGTATACATTGCGGGCGGTGACGTAGCAGGGTTTATCGCGTGGCTGGAGCGGTGGGATAGCGGCCATGACCAGCGTGATGTCCCCGTACGGAACCATGGAAATATCCGCGCGCACCGGAGGCGTGAGGTTATCGCTACACACACCCGCGAGCGCATCATAGATTCGCGTTGCCGAGAAATGAGGAACCGGTGTGAAACCATGCGCCTCATCAAGCCCAAGAACAATCAAACCGCCCGAACCATTGCTGAAGGCTGAGAGTGTCTCCACGATGCTTTTCGGCAAACCGTGCGCGGCTGCTTTCACCTCGATGTGCTGAGAGTCGCGCCCCTGTTGGCGAAAATCTTCAACAAGGCGATCCGTTTCCTCGCTTGTTGTGGGGATGTGCATACTGCCATCCTACGAACTCTCAACTTAACACTCAACTCAACACTCATGTATGTGAGTGTTAAGTTGAGTGTTGGGATGAGTGTTACCGGCACGTATTACGTAACCCGGCTCGCGAGCGCGCGAAATCTAGCTATAGGCGATTTGACCAGGTTATTTAGCGCCTTATCCACCCTCTCATCCATTCCTAACCCAAGTAAAAATATGGGCGCACCCGCAAGCTCTCAACTTAACACTCAACTCAACACTCATGTGTGTGAGTGTTGAGTTGAGTGTTCGGATGAGTGTTGAGTTGAGTGTTCCGGCGCGGTGGGCAGCGGCGCGTGTAACAGAAGGGCCAGCGGAGCGGGCAGCAATGGAGCGGGCGGCGGCGCGGACATACAAAAGCGGGGCGGTACCTGGGCACCACCCCGCTCATCACGTATGCGGAAACTTCGCTTATTGCTTAGTCGATAACCTCGACAGAGGAAATCACCACGTCATTGAGCGGGCGATCATTCCCGCCGGTGGGAACCGCGGCGATCTTATCCACAACCTTGACGGATTCCTCATCGGCTACCTTCCCGAAGATGGTGTGCTTGCCGAGCAGCCACGGGGTGGGGGCCACCGTGATGAAGAACTGCGACCCGTTGGTGCCCTTGCCGAAGCGAGTGCCGGCATTGGCCATGGCCAGCACGTAGGGGGCGTCAAAGTTGAGGCCGGGGGCGATTTCGTCGTCGAACGTGTAACCGGGACCACCGGTGCCGTTACCGAGCGGATCCCCGCCCTGAATCATGAAACCGGAGATCACGCGGTGGAAGATCGTTCCGTTGTACAGCGGATCGGTCGAAGCCTGACCGGTGGCGGGATTGGTCCATTCGCGTTCACCGCGAGCTAGTCCGGTGAAATTAGCGACCGTTTCGGGCGCTTCGTTCGGGAAGAGTTCGACGCGAATATCGCCTTCGCTTGTGTGAAAAATTGCTTCCATGCGCTCAAGTCTCGCACACCTCATGGTTTTATGCCACGCGAAAAGCAAACGTGATTCAAGTGACAAATAGGGTGCGAAAAGTGAAACAATAGAGGGGTACTCAATCGCAGGAAAATTCTGTGGTTCAACGGTAGGAGGTCAACGATGGCTTGTGGACGAAGCCGCGCGGACAAGCGGGCCAAGAAAGCGCAGCGGGAGGTTGACGCCATTATGGCGAAGATCGATGACCTGCGCGGCCAGGCCGAACGCACCGCAAAGAAAGCCCAGCTCAAGGGGAAGCGGCACCAAAAGAAGTGGGAACATAAGGCGAAGAGCGCCGCTTCTGATTTCCAGGATTACGCGAAGCAGGCTGGTGAACGCCTGAGCGATTACGCAAATCAAGGTTACGAATGGGCGGCACCACGCGCCCAGGAACTGGCCGAGAAGGCGAAGCCTTACGTGGAGCAGGCGAAGTCGGTGGGCAGCGATCTTGCGGAGAAGGCCAAGCCCTACGTGGAGCAGGCTCGCGATAATGCGTCGGAATTCGTGGAGAACGTCCGTAACGATTACCTCCCGCGCGCCCAGCGCGCCCTGCATGCTGCCGCCGAGGCAGCAAAGGGGGAAGGCACGGTGGCCGAACGCGGTCAGAAGATCGCGCGGGTGGCTTCGCGTGAGATTCAGACTCCCGAACCGGTGAAGAAGTCCCGCCGGAAGGGCCGGGTTATCGGCACTATCGCACTGGTTGGCGGCCTCGGGGTTGCGGTCTACTACCTGTGGAAGCGCTCCCAGCCCACGGAAGATCCTTGGGCGGAAGCCTATTGGGAGGATGTGGACGGCGTGAAGGCTCCCGCGGAAGATACCGCCAAGGCCGGTGCCGAGGAAGTTGCGGAAACTGCGGAACATGTTATGGACGACGCCGCAAGCGCAGCTGAGGACGTTGCCGATAAGGCCAAGCGTGCTGGCTCCCGGGCGGAGGACGCCGTCAAGGAGGGCGCCCACGAAGCCAAGGATGCTGCTGAGGACGTAGCTGATAAGGCCAAGGAAGCCGCACAGCACGCGGCTGACCAGGCCAAGGATATCGTCGAAGATATCGCGGAGAAGTAGAGCTTCCGCAACAGGCTCACACTTTCGCGAAATTAATAAGGGCAGCACTAGCGTGAACGGCGGCGCGGCTCGGGCATAACGGCCCGGGCCGCGCCGTCCTGCTACTCGGCCGCGGCCAGCAGTTCCTTGACCCGCGGGATCACCTCGGTACCGAAGAGTTCAATAGAGGAAAGATTCTGCTCATGGGGCTGCGAGCCGTAGGAGACCTTCAGGTCATAGCGGGTGGCTCCCAGTTCACGCATCCCGGTGGCGATTTTACGGGCCACCGTTTCCGGGGATCCCACCGCCATCGCCCCGTTCTGTACCTCGTAGAGGAAAGCCTCCCGCGAGGGCGGGCGCCAGCCGCGCTCCCGCCCGATCCGGGAATTCGTTTCCACGTAATAGTCGAAGAAGTCAGCCACGGCTTCTTCATCGGTGCGAGCAACATACCCGTACGAGTGGTAGCCGACTTCAGCTGCGCCGTCGTTCCCGAACTGTTCCCAGGCACGCCGATACAAATCCGTGAACGGAACAAAACGCGAGGTGGGGCCGCCAATAATGGCGAGCATGAGCGGCAGCTTGTAATGTGCCGCGCGCACCACCGATTCCGGGCTGCCGCCCACGGCGACCCAGGTGGGCAGTGGACCGTGTTCGAGTGGCGGGTAGAGCGTCACGGCGTTCAGCGCTTGGGTGTGATGCCCGCCCTTCCAGGTGACGGGTTGGCCGTTGCGGGCGAGGAGCTCCGTGAGCAGGGAGAGTTTTTCGTTGAAGAGATCCTCGTAATCGGCCAGGTTGTAGCCGTACAGCGGGAAAGATTCGGTGAAGGAACCGCGGCCCACCATGAGTTCGGCGCGGCCGTTGGAAAGGGCATCCACGGTGGCAAAACGTTCGACCACCCGGACCGGATCGTCTGAACTGAGGACGGTCACCGCGGAGGAGAGGCGGATGCGTTGCGTGCGTGTGGCGATCGCGGCGAGGACCACATCGGGGGCGGGGATTGCGTAATCGTCGCGATGATGTTCACCGATATTGAAAATGTCGACGCCGACTTCTTCGGCGCGCACCGCTTCGGCCACCACATTGCGCACCACCTGAGCGTGGCTGAGCTTGGTGCCGGAGGGATCGGCAGTGACATCGCCAAAAGTATCGATTCCGAAGGTGTAGGTCATATCAGGTCCTTTCGAGGGCCGGGTGAGATCCGGTGGGTCGGGGCCACGCGGCCGGGCTGCGCTTCGCCGCAGAACCAGCCGGAGCCACCCACTGATTGAATTCTACACTACTTGACCGAAAAGCGCTCCCATACCAAAAGTGAGGGCGAGACCGAGGGTACCGCCCACGGCGGTGCGGATGGCGGGGCGCAGCGGCGGGACTTGGCCGATCCACGCGGCGATCCAACCGGTGAGCGCCAGCGCGGCAATGGTGACCACGAAGCAGAGCGGGGCAATGACACCGAGCGGGGCGAGCAAGCTGGCGGCGAAGGGAACCGCACCACCGGCAAGGAAGGAGAAGAAAGAAGAGAAGGCCGCACCGACGGGGGAGACGATGTCATGTTCCGCGTCATGTTCCGTGCCTGGTGTGCCTACCCCGGGGCGCCAACGCGCTACACCCGCCCGGCGCCGCAGTGCGTCAAGTTCTGCATCGCGCTGGGAGGAAACGGAAATGTATTCACCGAGCGCCATGGATACTGCGCCACCGATGAGGGCGGCGAGCCCGGCCAGCAGAATCGCGGTGCTCGAGGCCCGCGCGCCACCCATGGCGATCACCACCGCGGCCACGGAGACGATTCCGTCGTTCGCGCCGAGTACCCCGGCCCGCAGCCGGTTCATCGCTTCGGCACCCAACACACCCGGGATACCCGGCGTGACACCGGGAGACTTTAGGAGACCCATGTCCCCATGCTTGAATTGACATGCTTCAATTGCACACTTCTCCACAACTACGCCCTCCATTGATTGCGCTTCTACCCCTATTGTCATGCGGGAGTTGCGGAAAAGATAGGAAGGTCAGGCTACGCTCACTTAGATATAATGGCTTTTATTTCTGGAGCGCTGGCGGGGCGTTGGTGGAGTGCTGGCGGGGCGTTGGTGGGGCACTGGCGGATCGGTTGCGGAGTGGTTGCGGAGTGGCGCGTATCGCTGCTTGCCGTGGCCACACAAGAGAGCCCGCAGCCACGGGAATACTTCGCCGCAGCCTTTCCGTTCTTCCTTTATGAACACCACTGCGGATAAAGATCTGATCGGCCTGCTGGGGGCGGGCAAGCTTGGCACCGCTATCGGGCGCTTGGCCGCGGAGGCGGGTTTCCCGCTGGCGGTGAGTGTGCGCGCGGGTAATCCGCTCTACGATCTCACTTTGCCCACTTTGCTGCCAACGGCTCGCCTGGTGCCTTTCGAGGAGCTGGCCCGCACGGCGGATATTTTGATTTTGGCGCTACCGCAGCCTGCGCTTGCCTCGATTGATTTGAGCGGGGTGCGCGGCGTTGTTGTTGATGCCACGAATGCGTGGGAGGCGACCGATGGCGCCGCGGCCAACGGCACGTCGAATACCAGCGCCGCGCCTGCCCGGCACACCACCGCCGCGCTGCAAGCGCGTTATACGGAGCTGGCTATCGTCAAGAGTCTTAATCACGCGGGGTATACGGAGTTGAGTGCGGAGGCACGCCCGCATGGAGCGCCGGCACGGCGCACGGTGGGCGTTGTGGGGGACGACGCCGCCGCGCGTTCCCGGGTGGCTGCTTTTATCGATGCGATTGGTTTTGATCCGGTGGAGCTTAGCGCCGAGCATGCCCCGCTGTTGGAGCCGGGCGGCGTTGCTTTCGGGCAGCGCCTGGAGTTGGCCGATTGGCCGGTGGATATTGTGGCGGTGCCTCGCGAGCGCCGCGGTTAGGATCGGCTGTGGAAAATCCTGAGCGGCACGCTGCTGGGGTGCCCCTATATATGCGCGCAGCTAGGGACGCATCCCTACGTTGATAAGAGGCGGGGTGCCGGAGGTGGCGCCGTCGTACACAAGGTAGTAGGTGTAGTCCGCTAGACCGTGCTCAACTGTCGGGTTATCCACGGAAAAGACGCAGAGAATATCGGTGGGGCGCGGTTTGATATCGCCTTCACCGGGCACTTTTCCATCATAGCGGTCGGTTTCTCTCACGTACCCGCCGGTGTCTTTCACATGCCCGCCGCTGACCGCGGTGCTCAGGGGTTCGCGCGCGTTGCATCCACGGAAGACGGGGTGCGCGGCAGCGGAGGCGGTGCGTTGTTCTTCGTCCGCAAGGCGCGGATCGCTAGTGAGTTCGGGGAACAGATTTTCCCATTCTGAGCCCGCCGTGGCGAGGGTGTGCCGGTCGGCCTGGGCGCGTTCTTCGGAGGGTGCGGTGACGGAATGTCCGTCCTCGAACTGGAAGGACACCTCCCCCGTTTGCACGAACTGACTGCCGTTCCACACGAAGTTCACGGTGGTGGAATGCGGCGGATACGCGCGTTCCATGGTTCGCGTCACGCCACCGACGGGCGTATAGGACGTGTACGTAATCCGCGCCTGACCGGCATCAAAATCCATGGAGCTCACGTTGAAGGACCATAGGCCGTCATAATCTTGGGTGATATGGGTGCCGCGGATACCCTGTTCCGCACCCCACTGGTGGTTGCCAATAGAGGAAACGAGCCTGAGGTTCGCGTCATAAATCCCGATGGCACCGATGGCAGGATCGCCCACCCCGCAGGACATCGCGACCGCGCGATATTCCACACCTCCCAGCACCAGCGGCTCAGTGAGGTAAATGGTGCCTGGCTGCATCCCCGTTTGACGGTCTGGAAGAATCTTCCCGTGCGCTACCGTGACGGGCGCGGGCGGGTTGCGTTTGCTGTAACACACGTCCGGAAGGATATAGGTTCCGTTGCGCATTTCTTTATCCGTGGGACCGGGCACCGGCGTGGGACTTGGTTCCGCGCTTGGGTACGACGACGCAGCTGCTGCTCCGCCCGCCTCAGACGATGCCGTTACGCTAGCCGAGGGGCCGGCTGCCGGAGTTGAGGAAGTTCTCCCGTTGAACCACCACCAGAGCCCTCCGGCCAGGCCAAGCGCAAGGACGAGAAGCGCCGCGATCAGGGACGTGCGGGTGGCACGACCGCGCGGTTCTTGCTGAGTTGGGGCTCCGTTGTCGCTCATGCCATCAGTTTACCCGGTGGCTACGACACGATTTTTGGCGGTAATGGTTGCCTACACATGGGCCACCGCAAACTCCGTAATTACATAAGTTCAGGAGCAGGTGCGGTTGTGCTGCGGACAATGAGCTCGGTAATGAGCTGAAGCGCTCCTCCCTTGCATAAACTCGCCTAGGATGGCAACTACAACCGTTCCAATTCCGAGGAGGAGAC